>CANQXR010000002.1 GCA_947627855.1 uncultured Clostridia bacterium | reverse complement strand
ATATCATGGGCACGATCAAACCGATCAACTAATTTTTATAATTATTATTAATGCTATAAACATATTATACGAGGAGGTATAATAATGAGTTCAAAGGTTTATTTTTCAAAGAAAATAACAGGTGATGAGGTTGTAAGACTGTGTGGCATTGCCGGAAAGAAGCTTGAGGGCAGGGTTGCCGTGAAGATCCATTCGGGTGAAGAGGGAAATCAGAATTTTATAAAGCCGGAATTCTGGAAAGCGGCGATAGAAAGTGTAAATGGCACTGTTGTAGAGTGCAATACTGCTTATGAGGGCGAAAGAGATAAGACAAACAAGCATATGAAGCTTTTGAAAAAGCATGGCTGGACGGCAAATTTCAAGGTGGATCTCCTTGACGCAGAGGGTCCGGATATGAAGCTTGACATACCTGACGGAAAGATCATAAAGCAGAATTTTGTGGGAAAAAATCTTGCCCAATATGATTCCATGCTCGTTCTGTCACACTTCAAGGGTCACCCCATGGGAGGCTATGGCGGAGCGCTCAAACAGCTTTCCATTGGTGTTGCTTCGTCATATGGCAAGGCGTATATTCATGGGGCAGGGGATCCGAATGCTTTCTGGACGTCCGACCATAACTCATTTCTTGCGGCTATGGCAGATGCGGCGTCCTCTGTCGTGAATTATTTCAAGGGGAATATGCTTTATGTTAATGTAATGGCAAATCTGTCTGTGGACTGCGACTGCTGTAATGTGGCTGAAGATCCCTGTATGGCGGATATAGGCATACTTGTTTCCGAGGATCCTGTCGCTATCGATCAGGCTTGTATAGATATAGTATATGCCTCCGACGACCCCGGAAAGGCACATTTTATCGAAAGGGTAGAGTCACGCAACGGCATATATACAATCGAAAAGGCGGCTGAGCTTAATATAGGCAGCAGAGAATATGAGCTTATAAATGTTGACTGAAAAAACAGATAACAGGGGTAAACGGCTTTTATTGGCGAGGTAAAATCATATGAAGAGAAGATACAGAGATATTATATGCATCATAGTCAATGCGGCGGCTATACTTGCGAATCTTGCGGCTGAAATAACCGAGGAAACGGCGCTCTTTGCGGGCATTGCCACCATTGTACTGAGTATAATACCCCTTTACGTTACCTTCAGATTCAGCTTATTCAATAAAAAACTGGATAAAGAGGAGAGAATAGCTGATTTTGTAATTATAGTGGTAGGAAGCTGTTTTGCTGTTCTTGCGGCACTGCTGTTTGAATGGCACTTTATGCAGCACTGAAAAACCGGGAGGAATAATTTTTCCTCCCGGCTTTTTTATTTCATTTTTTTATTGCAGATTTGTTTTTGTGATAAGACTTGCCCAATAGCCTGCTGTAATGTACATAAAGGGAAGGGCTGTTATAGCTGTTCTTGCAAATTCTCCGTTTGTTCCCGTAATGGAAAGCATGAATGTAACAAGTATAAAGCCGCAGAATCCAAGATGAAGCCAGTTTATTTTCCTTTTTCTGATAATAAATATTACTAAGAGTATAAGCTCTGCAATGGCTATATAAAAGCACTGTATCAGGTTTTCATTTATGGGATCCACCGTGTCGAAATCACGCATCATTCTTTTTATGAACTTGTTTTCGGGCACATATTTATAGCTGCTGAATCCATAATGAGCCGCACTGTCTATATAGAAGTCAAACAGATCCTTTTTATGCGCCTTTCTCGACTGAGCGACAAATTCCTTTACACGATCTCTGTCATAGTTGTCCATTATATAACATCTCGCTCTGTAAAGCACAGGGAAGTTGCCGGATACATAAGCGCCGCCGTACAGTTCTTTATAATATATATCAAGCTTTTCGCAATATTGTTTGTTAAGCTCTTCATTTGTATTATTGATTATTATATCGGCTACTGTTTTAAGCTCTTCATCGTCAGCTGATTGATAATAGCCCTGCTCCAGAGAAAGGAAAAGATGTTGACCAAGCTCTGAGTCGCTTAACGTAAAGCCGCCATATTGGTCGTAAAAGAAGCCTGCGTATATGACTATGAGTATAATTACAAAGCCCGAACATAAAATGCCCTTTAATATGTTTTTCCTGTTTTCGTCCTTATCCTTGAATATAAGCTTTAATATGAGAAAAACAAATATGCCGCCTACATACAGGGCAAATACGGCTCTCAGGTAGGCTCCTATACCTCCGGCTATTATGGCGGATATTATATATTTAAGCTCTTTTTTCTTAAGATATGAAATTAGCCCCCATATCATAAATACAGTGAGGGAAATTGACAATGACTCCGTGAGAAACGTTTTCTGCCAGCCTATTATAGCCCTTGAAAGACTGTACAGTATAGTGACGGAGATATTCAATGTATTGCTTGAGGATATGCACTGCATTGTTTTGTATACAGCCACAATTGCGATTAGCGAAAGTATAAGCTGAAATACGCACAGCATAAAATCCCCGTTTTTCTCAGAAATAAATCTGAATATGTCTATAAGCATAGGATATACGGGCAGTCTGTAACGGTGAAGATCTCCCGTGAGAAACCTGAAGCCGTCAATGGCAATATATTCATTTGAGTCTACTGTATATTCGATATTAAGACAGAAAAAGTATACTATATAGATTATAAATAAAAGGGCGATTATAATCTGTGGAACGGTTATTCTGATATTCTTTATATTTTCAATATTTATATCAGGCAGCTTTGTCAAATTTGTGCGTTTCTTGCTGTTTTTTGCTTCAGTCTTTTTTTTTGCTTTTGAAGTCATAATTTTATCCTCCGTAAATAATTTATTAAATTATAGCACAGTATCCGTTTTAAGTCAATCGCGCAAAAAAAGAAGAGTGAAATATAAAAAATTTTTTTGTAAAGAAACATAAAAAATGCTCCCCGTGGGTGGGGAGCATTGGTTTATTTTGTTATGCTGCTTTGTTTTCGGCGGGGAATTTGTGCGAGGCTCTGAGAACCTTTTCAAGTATTTGGGCTGCGTCAGATGTCGTTACTTTTCCGTCACCGTCAACGTCGGCTGATTCGTCTGTGCCGTTCTGTGCGGCTATTATGTTTGTAAGAGCAGCGTCGTTGCTTGTGATGAGTTTGTCGCCGTCAACATCGCCGAGAAGCACTGTGGGCGTAACGGGGATTTTCTCACCGAGTGAATCGAAAAGCTCCTGACCGTATGCTGACCAGTAGTCGCTTTTAACAAGGTCTGAATCCTTAGCGGTAAATGCCTTGTTGTCGATTTCAAAGGCGAAATCTCCCGAAGGAAGTACGCCGTATGCGTTTTCGGGCTGAATTACATAATTGGAAAGGGTTATGCCCTGTTCCTTTATCCACTTTGCTACAAGACCTGCTTCTATTGCGCCGCCTGTCTTGCTGCAGTGTGTGCTGTCGCCTGATGACATAAGAACCTTTGCAAGTGAGTCATTGCCGGCTTCGGCATAGGCTTCTTCAAATAAATCCTTTGTAATATTGAAATTGTCGAGGTAAAGCACATTTTTGCCTGCTGCAACATTTTCCTCGTAAAGCTCTTCACAGGCTGTTACGTAGGTGTTGTTTACTTCCTCAACAATATAGCCTGCCGAGCTTGGATCCATATTGCCCGGACCATTGTTGGGACCGTATGTGTCATGGTGAGGTCTTATCTTGCCGTTTGTGAAATACATTCTTGATACGGGGGAAACGATAACGGGTGTTGCCTCTGCTTCAAGAGCCACATTCACAAATGCCTGAAGAAATCCCTTATATGTTGCGCCGCAGTCCCATGCGTATTTTCCGTCTGCGCCCTTCATATCCTCTGTGGGAAGAACAGTGGGGAATTTTCCGTCTGCTGTCTTGCCGTTCTGAGGAGTTACGAGAGGTACGAATCTGTTCATATCGCCGGCTCTGTTATAGCAGTCATTGTGACCGAACTGTATGAAGAGATAATCTCCCTTCTTTATGTTCTTTGCGATATCGTCAAGAGTGCCTTCGTTTACTACCTGACGTGTGCTTCTTCCGCCTTTTGCGGTATCGTTTACTGTTACGGCAGTGTCGTCAAGGAATATATGGAGGAATTCGCCCCATGAGCCAAGTGCTTCACCTGTGCCGTAATTTGTAACCGTTGAGTCGCCTGCAAGATATACATTAATGCCCTGTCCCGGAGCAAGACTGCCCTGATTGTCGGGGTCTGACCATGTTTCGCTTACCGGCTTAATTGTGTCGATAAGGTGGGCGGGTGTTCCTGCTTTGCCGTTTACGGTAATGGGAGTGACCACAACCATAATATATTTGCCTGCGCATTCCATAGGTATCTGATATGACTTGGAGCTTACTGCCGAAACGGATGCGAGAAGCTCTGCTTTGCCTATGAGTACGTCAAGGGCTTCTTCTCCCGTTACGTCAGGACTTACGGCATACCAGTCTATTCTTGATGCGTCGGAGTCAGCCCAGTCGCTGCCAAGCTCATAGGATACTGTCATTTTTGAGCCGGGAGTAAGGGCGTTCATATCGCCGTTTGTATCCCATGAAAGGGGAGTAGTCGTGTTTTTGAATTCGGGTGTGGTGTTTACATCTGCCGTATAATATGCAGGTGTCCAGCTGTCACGTCCGAATACTGTTTCAACGGAATATTTGTCCGCATCAATTGAATCCACAGCAGTACCTGCTATTCTTAAGGAGGTGGACACTTTATTTCCGCCGTATGTGGTGTTGTATTCAACAAGCTTGACAGTAGGCGCTGTGGGTTGGTTTTTGTCCATTTCAGACCAGCCTGCACCTAAAATCATATTCTCGTCCTCAAGCTGAGAGTCTATGAATGTAACCATTGCGCTTGGTCCCCACATTCTTCCGAAATATCCCGGAGTATGGACAGGTGTTTTTCCGCCAAGCTTATCGGCATATGAAATATAACAGCCTCTGAAAATATAGCCGTCTGTTACATTCTGATTGTTGCTGCCGTTTGAATTTGCTGTGAGATAGCCCACATTTTCAGAATCTCCATAGCCACAGAAGCTTATTTCACAGCCGTCAAATATAACGTCCCCTGTGCCGTATATGAAGTCTGTCATACCTTCAATATAGCAGTTTTTATAATATGAGTTGATAGCTGCAACATTACCTGTCATAAGAGTATCCTGACTTCCTATGAAACGGCAGTCAAGGCACTCAACCTTGTCGGCATAGTTTACAAGAGCGGCTGCTCTTTCTGTTGCTGCTTTTGTTGTTACGTCAGCGGCTTTGTTTCTGACAACGGATATCTTTTCTGCTCCGTTAAGCTCAACACCGTCATCAAGCTCTTCTGTCGTAAGGTATTTATTGAATGAGTTTTCAAATGTTATGCCCTTTGCCCTGAAGCCTGTGGCATCTTTATTTGTAATAACTGCTGAGCCCCAATAGCTTACTACACTTCCCTTTTCAAACTTGTCATAATCTGCATAGGGATTGTAATAGCTGTCTACACAGCTGTAATATTTATAGCCAATGCCGTAATACCATGTAATTACAGTGTCATCGGGATTACCGCTTGCGCTTTCAAAGGTTATGTTGGGGTAATTTACAACGACCTGTTCACGATATGTGCCGGGGTCGATTTTAACGGTTACTCTCCTGTCGCCTCTGTCTGTCATTCTGCCGACAGCATCAACGGCTGACTGAACTGTTTTATATGCCTTGTCGCTGCCGACCTCAATAGTATCGGAGAAGGCTGTTGCTGCGGGCTTTTCGTCCTTGAGGAGAATATCCCTGCTTACTGCTGAATCTCCGACAACAACATGGGTGGTTGTGGAATATTTGCCGTCCGCATCGGTGATGGAGGCGATATAGCTGCCCGCTCTTAATGAAGCGGTGTAGCTGCCGGCTGATATCGTGCCGGAATATGTGTAGTTGTCAGCAAGATTTTTGAATGTAAGCTCTGAAGGAGTAACATTGAGCTTATCATATATGCCTCTTGTCTGTGTAAGTCCTATGAAACTGCCGCTTACGTCCTGCTTGGGAAGTGCCGAAAGAACAACGTCCTTTACAACAGCGGCTTCATTGTCCTCGGGGATAGTTATTTCTTCGCTTATCTTATAGTCACAGGCACCCTCAAGCTTAAGGGTGTATTTTGTGCCGGCGGTAAGCTCAGCCGAATATGTAAGGGCTGATTTGTCGATAGCAGCGGTTACGCTGTCATATGACATTGTGTCCTCCGGAACAAATGTAAGGGTGAGGTCTTTTGTGTCATAGCCCTCTGCAAGTCCCTTTATGCTGCCTGTTACGTTATAAGCCGTCTTTGTTTCAACATCAAGGGTCACGTTTTTGCTTCCGCTTACAAGGTCGCTAAGCTCTACCTTGAATTTTCTTGAGCTGTTTGTAAAGCCATAGCCCTGAATTCCCGACAGTGACGCTGAATAGGAATAGCCGGGAGTTATGACTGCCGAAGCCGAACCGTTTGTAACGGGATATACGCTTTCTTCGCCTGTTTCGTCATTGATGAGCTTTACGTTATAGCCGCCTGAAAGAGCCGAGGAATAGCTTCCTTCGTTTACTGTGAAGTCAACCTTTGTGGGCGGTGTTTTAACTACTCTGTAAACCATGGGCTTTGCGCCTGATGCAGCGTCAAACCAGATCTTATAGCTGCCGTCATATTTTGCAATGAATTTATAAACGGCGGGGTCAGGTGTTCCGTCTGTGGTTATTTTCTGAGTGCCGTCAGTGCCAAGATATTCAAAATTGGTAATAAGGTCTGTGCCTGATTTTGATGTCCAGACATAAGCCCTTACTTCGCTGAGAGCCTTTACATCATTTATGACCACATTTCTTCTGTCTGTGCCGCCTGTACCGTTGAAGTACACGCCGCCTGTTGAGTTGTAGCCGTCAGAGAATGATTTTTCGGTATATCCCTTCTGAGCGCCGTTGCTTCTGGTTCCTGCTCCCGTCTGATAGTAAAGACGGTCGGAGCCTGAATTCGCATTGACCACAAGTCCTGCGCCTGCATCGCATTCCTTTGTGACAAAAATACCCTTTGTCGTTTCGTTTTCACCGTCGCCTACGGCTTGCCAGCTGTCAAGAATGTCGGGGGTGAGGTAATTGGTATAGGTTGTACCGTCCGCTTCCACTATGCCGCCGAAATCCCATACGCTGACTGGGCCGCTGCCCTGTGGGTCTGCCGCATATGCTGTGCTTGTAAAAGCAAGGGAAGACGCCGCCATAACCGCCGCCAGAACAATACCGGTGATTCTTTTGTGGATTTTCATTAAATACGCCTCCTTATAAAATTTATAAGCATTCTCAATATATCTTTGGTGAACCTGCCACAATTCCCATATAATATATTGAAATCTTATTACATTTATTATAAACTATGAACTGGGTTCAATGTCAATAAAAATATTGTAATATGTGAAAAATATTTATAAGCTGTTTATTTCGTCAATTATATTTCTTATGCCGTTTTCAAGAATGCTTTCTCTTTTTGAGGGGTCAATGTCCAGTCCCTCTACCGTATAGGAATGAAATTCATTTATGCCGAACATTCTGCCAAGAGCCTGCACATATTCGGCTCCGTAATGTCTGCCGCCGGTAAATCCTCCGCAGGCTGAGAAATAAAAAAGCCTTTTTGCCTTGCAGTATCCCACACAGTCGCTGCCCTCATAGCCGAACGTAATGCCGCTTACGGAAACTCTCTCAAGATAGACCTTGAGCAGTGACGGAAAGGACAGGTCCCAATATGGGGCGGCTATAACTATTTCATCGGCGTCCCGGAATCGTAGCGCATATTTCATAAGTGTATGCTCCGTGCTGCCCTCCTGCGTGAGCCTGTCACGAAGAACTATATCTTCGGCGGTGAGAGGGGATATATTTTCATCGCATAGCTTCAATATCTCTGTCTGTGCGCCCTTTGCGACTGCTCCCATACAGCTTTCGTAAATCCTTTTGGTGGCGGACAGCTCACCTCTTATACAACAGTCAACAACAAGAATCATTTTGATTTTCCTCCTTATATTTTTATCTGACATAATTTGTCTATTGATTTTTATGTTCACAGGTGTTATAATATTTTTCTGAAACAAGGGGATGTAAAGGCTTCGACGGGGATTCTGAAAGACGGGACAGCCATTGGAAATGGGTAATTCCTTAAAAGCCCAAAACTTTTTTAAATTAATCGACAACGATAATTTAGCTTACGCTGCCTGATTAAGCGGCAGCTGTTCCCTCCGCTTTCCTCACAGGGCGGAAACGGAGCATCGATTATGTGAGCACCCTTTTTCGTTAAGCTTTGCCCGGAAAAGAGATATTATGAAGCTTACGAAGTTATGAGCCTGTCTGTCGGCGCTTAGCTTCGGAATCATAAAGGACAGAATATAATGGTAGAAATCCTTTCCGACGGGTTTTCGGACAGGGGTTCGACTCCCCTCATCTCCACTTTACGGCGCCGCAGGGACAAAGCCCATAAGCTTTTCCCGCAGGCGCTTTTTTTATAAATAACATCAGTGACCGTGAGGCTTCTGCTCTATATCCTCCCTTGACAAATCGGCAAAGGCAAGAAATATAAATATCAGTGCCATGGGCAGAAGGGCTGTCCATATTGCACGCTCCGACAATATGCCGCAGAAAAATGTCATAATCACTCCGCCGGAAAAAAAGAATATTATCATTCTGAAATGCTTCATAGCCCGTCCCGGAACCCTTATGTCTTTATTTTTCAGCATCTCCGCCAGACCTATACCGAGCTGCCTTATATGGTTTGTTACGAATGTGGTCGCCATAGGTATGCCCTCCGCCTGACGGAATGTGTTATACTGCATGGAGCATATGAAATTTATCAGAACCTGAGAAATCTGATGGGGCAGACTAAGGGGCATCAGCCCTATAAAGAAAATTATAATCATCTCAAAGGCAATAAGATATGTATCCCACCGCAGAAAATGAATATTCCTTACCTTTGTGGGCAGAAGCTCTGACAGCAATGCGCCGCAGGTATATGCGGATATGGGAATAAGATAATAAAGTCCCTGTCTGAAATCGCCCTGACCGAGGGAAACAGCCATAAGCACAACATTTGCAGTCTGTGCGTTGCAGAAAACTCCTCCTCTCAGATTGAGGGTGTATGCCCCAAGCATACCCGATGACATTATAAGAAATTCAAATATAAAAAACTTTTCACACATAAGATATAAACGTCCGTCCGATTTGCTGTTCATAGTTATCCTCCCTTAAAATTACGGGGCTGTATTTGCCCCAATCATTATAGCAAAATAATCGTTTTTTTTCAACATAAATCGATATGTCCGGCACGTGAATCTAATTTTGAAATATTTTTGTAACATAAGAAGTTTGAGCGGTATTTTATATGTTGAAAATTCTCATTTACGTCCGCAATCGTATATAAATTTGTAAAATTGCCTGTGTCAATGACTTTAATCAGGCAAATATTACAGCTTCGTTACAAAATTAGATTCACGTGATATGTCCGGTCGGAAATGATTTTTGTCGCAAAATGCCTTAATTCCGACACGGATATATATTGTTTGGATATTTTCGGTATGATATAATACATATAGGAGAGGGGAGAAATGTACATACCTCTTCGGAACAATAAAAGGAGATGATATTATGAAAAAAAGAATAATTTGTTTTTTTATCGCTGACTGTGCAGCGGTAAGCGGAGTAATATTTACAGCCTGCTCGGCTGAAAACGCAGGAGCGGCGGAGGACTCTGTTGAGGTCATTTCGGCTGACAGCGCAGAGGGCTTTGTTTCTGTTTCCGAGGCTGTGCCGGACGCTATTCTTGAAATAAGATATTATTCCACATATAATTTTGTAGGCGACAGGATAAATGGCTATGAAGAGCCCTGTGCCCTTATAACCCGTGAGGCGGGGGAGGCTCTGAGGGCGGCTTCGGAGGACGCCAAGAAGCGTGGATACAGGCTGAAGATCTATGATGCTTACAGACCGCAGACGGCTGTTAATAATTTCATTGAATGGGTCGAGGATGTCGATGATACGCGTATGAAGGACTATTTTTATCCTGAGCTTGACAAGTCCGTATTGTTTGATCAGGGCTATATTGCCGAAAAATCGGGACACAGCAGAGGCAGCACCGTTGATCTGACGCTCTTTGATATGAGTACAGGCAAGGAAGTGGATATGGGCGGAGTATTTGACTACTTCGGCGAGCTTTCACACCCCGACTATACTGACGGACTTACGGAGGAGCAGATAAACAACAGGAACATACTGAGGGATATAATGGTGGAAAACAACTTCAAGCCCCTTGATACTGAATGGTGGCATTTCACCCTTGAAAATGAGCCTTACCCCGATGTATACTTTGATTTCCCCGTGAATGAAGATCAGGTTTCGGAATAAGCATATAATATAAGTCGTATAATAAAACGACCTTTTGCACGGTGCAGAAGGTCGTTTGTTTTTATTTTGGTGTGACGCCGTTGGCTTCGGGTTGTCTTGGCTCTACGGCAGGGGTTTTGGGAGAAACGGCTGCTCCACGGTTTGCGACACCTGTTGATCTTACCCTTGTAAGCTCGTTAAGGGTTCTTCTGATAACAAGGGTCGGCATTTCATTTGTATTCTGGGGCGCATTGTTTGCATTGCTCTTATTCTCCTCCATCTCGGTGTAATAAAGGGTGTCCTCCGACAGTCTTTTCTCTATATTCTTCATTTCTATTTTGTTCATATTATCGCACATTTTTGCGGCGAAAGCATTTTCCTTTGCTATTCTTTCCATATTTTTCGTATATGCCGCATTTTCGGGAGTTCCCTTTTTAAGCGCCCTGTCAGCAAAGCCGTATTTCTTGTCATATTCTTCATATTCCTGCATTTTCTGCCTGTACTCCTCATACTGCTGTCTGTAGCTTTCCTTGCTCTTGAACCACTTGCTTGGCTCTGAGGGCTTTTCCGGCTGTGTATGAGGCTCTATATTTTTAAGATAATCTGCTTCAAAGGTTATGGGACGCATTACACCCTCGTCCTTAAATGAAACAACCGCGCCGGAAAGGGGATTTCCCGAGGCTTTCTCCATTCCGTAGGATTCTCTGAGCCATGACGTAAGATCGTTTTCAAGCCTTTCCCTTATCTGTATTTCGCTCAGCTTTTCGGGAGAAGAGAGCTTTGTATAATAGTCCTTTGCACTCATACCGTTTATATACATAAGGTCAACTGCCGCATTGAGGTCGGGCACTCCGTCATCTCCGTTGAGATTGCTGCCGAGCATTCCCGTCAGAACATCGCTGCCCTTGAGCTGAGGATTGTTGTAAACGGAATTGAAATCGACTACATAAGGGGATTTGCCGTCTGACAGATTGTCTATATAGGCTATATCCTTTACCATACGCTCTTTGGCGATACTGTCCCTTACCCTCTGTATTTCCTCTTTAAGATCGGGTATGGTTTCGTTTATGAGCTTTTCCTGTGTATCGCGGCCTGCCCCCGATACGGTGAGATCTGTTAATTTTTCGGATATATCGTTATATGCCTTGTAATATTCATTCTGAGTCAGCTTATCCTGAACTTCCTTTATCTGTCCGATCTCCACATTATATCTTTCGTTTGCTCTTGTACTTGCGTTCTGATAGAAGTATGCGTCCATTTCCTTCTTTGCTGCGTAATATCTGTTTACACTTTCAACATATTTCTCCATATCCGCAACATTTTTTTCAAGCTGATTCTTTTTTGCAGTATATTTATTCTGCATAACGTCGTCAAGCCCTTTTATGTAGTTGTTAAGTGCAGTATCCATTCCCTTTGTGGATACCACAGATACATCATCGAATCCCGCCTGTTCCAGCTCGTTTATCCCGGTCATATTCTTAAGATATTCTCTTGCCTCCGGGTGGTGGATGGCATTATATGCTATATGACGCATAGCGGTAGAAACGGGGTAGTCAGAGGGGAAGATCATACCGTCATAGCCTATGGTTTTGCCATTCATGAGGTTCACTATGGCATCTCTGTCAAAATCATAGGGACTTACAGGGTTGTTTAATGCTTCTGACAGTGATTTAAAAAACGAACAGTATGCGCTTCTCCTGTCGGATACATTTTTATAGTGCACAAGACCTGCAATGGGATTGATATCCTGACCTCCGTCCAGATCTAAGGTTTCCTTTTTTTGAACTCCTACGACATCGCTGCATATGTTACTGTAACCGAACTCCCTCAGTTTATCCTTTGAATCCATCTCACGGAAATACTTTAATTGCTTTCTGGCGTTGTTCAGCTGAATAAGGTTACATTGCTTACCCTCATACTCCACATTGTAGGGGTGTCCTGACGGCGCACCGCCGTTTTTGACGTCGTTTTCTACATATTCCGCTCTCTTTCTGAAGATTTCGTCTGCTCTGACAAGATCTATGGCTGCTTTAGCTAAAGGCTTACCTTTATATCTTGGAGAATCATTATCGGGAAGATCCGGATTTCTCATTTTTTCACGGAGTTCAGCATGCCTGAAGATAGTGTATTGTCGGATATCATTGCTTTCGATTGTCCGGTAGCATACATCTCCGATAGCGTTATCCTCTTTCCCGACATTGGCGAGGTCAGCCCGTGCCTGCTGATATTTTTCGTCAAAGGCATTCTTTTTGTCGTATGCCTGATTTAACATTTTATGGAGCCTTGTGTTGACTTTATCAAACTGCTCAAATCTTTCCTGAAGTCTGTCCAGATCCTTCTGCATTTCAGCGGCAAGGCGTTCGTTCTCGGCTACTATGTTTTCCTTATCGGCAAGGTCGTTCATAAGGGCTTCGAGATATTTTTCATCGCTGCGGAAATTTTCCCTTTTAAGGCGCACGTTTCCCCGGTCGCCGTAGAGAGCGTTTTCCTCTGTGATAGCTTCGGCTTCTACGTCATATTTGCCGTATTGTATGGGCGGCTCCTCATTTAAGCGAGCCACCTCCTTTGAGAGACCCACACGCTCGATCATTTCATTTGCCATTCTTGTGATGCCCTCGTCAATGGACGCTCTTATAATATCCGGCACCACCTCGTGGGACGCAGCGCGCACGTCCTTATAGACCGGCTTATCTATATCCTGGGAGTTATTGGGATCGTATATTTCGTCGACTTTTCTGTCGATGTCATTATAAATCTCCATTTCCGTTTTGTTATGCCGCATACCGATTTCCGTGGTTCTGAGAAGGTGATCTCTGAAGGAGTCCTCAACAGCCTTTTCATTGACGGGGAATACCTCCTGAATTTTGGAAACTTTGAAATCATCTACGGCAGTATTGACCTCAAGTCTTGCGGCCTTTTGGGCATCTTCACGCAGCTGTGCCTTTTCCTCCTCGGTAAGGTCTGAGGAATTTATTAAGTCAAGGGCTTTCTGCGCAGCTTTGTCAGGCTCTTCGGTTATGATCTGCTCTGTGTCGTGGAAGGTGATGCTGCTCTTCAGCCGGAATTTTGCATTTTCGATAAGGTCAAGGGTCCTTTGGTCGAATAAGGCCTCGGACGTACTGAGGACACGGTTTCTCAGCTCCTTGTCCCGGGAAATATTCTCTCTGAAGTTGTCCAGATCATTGTTGGCTTTTGCAATATCCTCCCTGACGGAGTTGTTTTCCCTTATTCTTGCGTCTATCCTGTTTATTACGGAGTTATATTTATCCTCGGCAAGCTGCTCCTTTATGTCCTCCTCGTTTTCTGTTCCCGTAAGAAATCTCAGATTCTTTTCCGACTCCGCAAGCTCGGCTTCCTTACTGTTGTAGAAATCATCGTAGGTTTCGATAATTCCGTCAAGGGCAGTCATAAGACCGTCATATCTGCTCCGGGCAATGATGGCGGCGTTATCGAAGTTGTTGATATATTTGGGTATAAGGATATTGTCCATAAAGTCGGCGGAGCTGCCTATCTGCGGTCTGTCGGTATCGTTTGAAAATGCTCTTGTGAAAAAGCTCTGATTGTTCCATTCGTCAACGTGCTGTTTATAGCTTCTGTACTGTTCGGCACGTTCTCTCAGCTCTTTTGTAATGTCAAACCGCTTGGCTGTTTCCGCAAGGGCTTTGGTAAATTCGTCCGCATGGCTGAACTCGTTTGTTATTCTGCCGTTTCTCTGTAAGACATCATAAACGGTGGCTATGCTCTCTTCCTTCTGAGTGTCGATTCCATCTTCGTTTACAGTGAATACAACCGAATCAAAGGGCGCCGCAGGATTATCTGCAAGGGCGGCATAATAGTCGTTTTCCTGCTTTGCAACGAGAAGCTCCGCAAAGGTGAAATCCGTTGAGGCAAAATCGCTGTCTGGTATGTTTTTAACCGTTTCAGCCATTGTGTCGATATCCCTCATAAAATCCGCTCTTTCCATCATAAGAGGACCTATACCGGCTAAGCTGTTTCCGCCGGTGGCTTCGGCATTATCTATTTCCCTGCCAAGCGTGTCATAGCGATCCATATAGTCAGCAGCTCTTTTACCGGAGTCGGGCTTTTTAAGGGAATTTATTTCCTGCCGCAGTGCTTCGGCTCTTTGCCTTTCTGCTTCGGCGACAGGGCGGTTGGCTTCTATGGTCTGCGTTCTCGTGTTGAGATAGTCTGCTGTCTGCCTGTATGCCATTTCCCTTTCATACTCTGCCTCCACAAAGGCCGGCTTGTCATTTATAAGCTGTTGTTTCTCGTTTTCAAGCTCCTCTGTCGCGCGGACTATTTCCTCGTCAAGGGCATTGTTTTCGCTGATATTTTCAGACGCTTCTCTGTCCATTCTGTCAATTTCGTCTAAGGTTTCGGCATATGATAAACGCTTGCCGGAGGCGCTTATCAAAGCTTCTCCTCTTCGTATGGCGTTGTCTAAAATTGCACGCTGACGGAGCAGATCGCGGTTGTTTTTGATCCTGTTTCTGTCTGTATTGTTTGTTTCGGGCATATTGTTCACCTCACTTGAAGATAATTATTTTGTCCTTCCCGCCATTTCCAAAGGCTTGCTTTCTTTGGACACAGGCTGTGTAAGACCGGATTTTTTCGACTTTGTTTCAGATGTTTTCTTGGTTTCCTCCGCATTTTCGGTTTGCTCACGGTGATGATGTCTGTGCCTTGAGTGGGTGTTTGCTTTTGCCTCGTTCTGAGCCTCCGGCTTTTTGTTTGTTCTTCCCTCTCTTTCGGCTGTTACCTCATCAATTATGGCTTTTTTCAGGTCGGCTTCTACTTTGGTCTTTATTTCTTCCTTTTGTGGCTCCAAGTCTCTTTTTGTCAAATCATCAAGAAAATCGTCCTTCAGCCAACGAGTGTACGCCCTGATATCAATATCCGTCCTGCGGATATCTTCTTTGCACAGATCCTCCGCCTCTCTGCAGTATTTCATACAGCTCTGAATATATTCATATGGTTTTTTGTAGGAATCTTCTGCCGCTATCTGAGCCATCTTTCTCCTGACCGCAGCTTGGGACTTCGTTTCCATGGAGGTCAGGAAATCCGCTGTGCCCTGAACATTGGGAATCCGCTCAGGGTGAAATTTCTCGTTCCACGTTCTCTTTATCTTGTCCATAAAGCTGGGATTTGCCTCTTTCTGATAAAGAGCTTCTCTTGCTTCGAGAGTTTTGTCTATGTCCTTTATATATCTTAATTTGTCTATAAGTACCTTTTGTTCTTCATCCACTGTTTCCCTGTAAGCGTCAAGCCTGTTTTCCTTCATCGCTTTATGTATGTTGCTGAGCTCCTGTTCAACATTGGCGGAAAACTTTTTGCCGTTTTGACTTACTGCATATTTTCCGGCGAGGCGCTTAAGGTTTATATCCCTTACATTCATATACCGGCTTTCAGCATCAAGAAAATCAATAAGCTTGCATGGATCGCCGGTTATAGGGGTGGCGCTATTCTCTCTGTTTTCATTGAAGTGCTTCGCAGCCTTGTCCATAATGTCCTGAATGGGCTTTATCATTGCGTTAAGCTCCCGTGACTTCTGCGCAATCTGATTATTAAGCTCGTTATTTTCGTTTCCGTTCGGAGTTTTGCCCGCCTTTTCAACAAGTGCATCAAACTGTCTTTTGGCTCTTACGATTGAATCGAAGGTCAGAGTGTCGATAGTTTTGCCGTCGGTACTGAATTTGTTCTCCGGCAGGCCGGCTGTTGACAGTTTGTCGAGGTTGGCTTCCAGTCTTGCCTTTTTTGCGACATTTTCCTCAAGTATACGTGTGTAATTATCGATTGTTTCGCTGCGCCTTTGCTTCTTCCAGTCATCATATGCGGCATTTATGGCATCTTTTATGCGCGCGTTATAGCGTTTTTCAACCTCCTGCTCAAATGCCTGCTTTTCGGCAAGGGCACGTTCGGCGGCAAGCTGTTCGGGAGTTTTCTGAGGCTCGGCAGCTGCCTTCGGCGTTTCTTTGATATCCTGCTTAACTTCAGCCTTTGCCTCCTGAGCTTTTACACCGTCCTTGCTTTCTCCGTTTTTGCGCTTTGTCAGGGTGAACAGAGATATTTTTTTGGCTTTTCCGTGTGTGTCGTCCTTGGCTTTTTCTTCCTTTACGGCTGTTTCCTTTGAGCCTGCCTCCGCTTCCTTCTTAGCCTGCTTCTTTTGCTCCTCTTTTTCTTTCTTGGCCTGTTTCTTTTGCTCCTCTTTTTCCTTCTTGGCCTGCTTTTTTTGCTCCTCTTTTTCCTTCTTGGCCTGCTTCTTTTGCTCCTCCTTAAACTCCTGTTCCATTTTCTTGGCCTGTTTTTTTGCATCATCAAGCCATCTTGCCACTCTTGCTTCGCTGCCGGCTTTGAATACATTCTGTATATTTTTTTCTGATTCTGCATTACGCTTCATTATATAGTTGTAGCCGTTCCCCGTTGCTCTTAATTCTTTCATACTGTTCTGAGTTTCTGCAATGGCTCTTTCAGTATAATTTTCGTGAATTTTTTTCTTCTCTTCGGCAGACAGGTCTGTATGTTGTTTAAAGTAGTTGTTCTCAGCCTGAGCGGCTTTGGTGAGAGCTGCGCTGAGACGTCTGGAGTGTTCATTGATATCATCATATTCGGCAAGCCTTATGGCTCTGTCGGTGCTTGTAACTTTTGGCAGATCTTCCTCTTTATATCCTGCATCACGAAACATCTGAAAGATATTTTTTGTGTACATGCCTTCGCCTTGAACTTCATCTCTGTCGAAAATGACAGGTATAAATGACTCTCCGTTTTTTATGCTGAAAACGGGTCTTTCGCCGAAGGGCTGATATGCCATGGAGCCTATTTCGTTTTCGGGATTTCTGAGTTCCCCGGCAACTCTGAGCATTTCATCTCCCACAATTTCCGCTGCCTTGTACGGATCCTCCACCTGTTCAAAAATATTTCCCATTTTGCTGAGGATAGGCTTTCCGTTAAGATATACATTTGAAAGAATGCGCTTATATGTACCCTCCTCCAAACCGGGCTTTATGTCATAGCCCGTAAACTTGGACAGAATATATATGCCCGCAGGCTTACCTCTGTATTCTCCGCTTTTTGTTTCGCTCGCATCGCTGTACGCTTTTTTTACAGTAACGTTAGATCTTTTGGCGAGATCCTCCTTGGCACTCTGGTTGAATGCCTCCCTGTATTCTCTTCGTGCCTTGAGTTCGCTTATTTCTCTCCTTGCAGCTTCCACATCCTGCTCGGCTTGTGTAAGAGCGTCCTGATGTTCATTTCTTATAAGCTTCCCATCTCTGACAAAACGATTGAAGGAGAGATATTTGTTGAAATTTGCTCTTCTTTTGGCTATATCTGCATTGATGGCCTTACAAGCGCTGTCAACTGTGTTTGCGTAGGTTTCGACTGTTTCGTCAAATTCATACTTCATAAAGTTGTTGATCATATTGTTGAAGTAAGGCTGCATCTTTTCTGCGGTATATTCCATAGCCTCGGAAAGTTTCATTTTGGAGGTAATGGGAACAGTGTCGTCAATAGGCTCCTTTTTTTTATCACGGGTGCCGTACATTCTGCCGAGAGTAAGATTTACTGTGTCAAATGCATCGTTATAGGATTTACTGCCCTTTCTGCCCCTGCTTTTCATAATATTGTCTATGTTTTCAAGCTGAATGCGCAGAAGGAGATCGTTGCGGTATTCATCAAGAAATTTCACAGGATCTATTTTTTCGGGCATCTTGCTGTTCCACTCTCCGGCAACATTATTCACAGCCTCCTGCATTTCCATATATCTTGGGCTGCCCTTGGGTTCATTCAGAATAATTTCGTCAAACCTTTCAAATGTAGGTCTGTTGATCAAATCGTCTTTGTGCTGCTCCTCGTAATTGATGTAATCGTTTGCAACCTTACCTAACGCCTGTTGTTTTGCAGCAAGTTCATTTTCAAGCTTTTGCAGCTTTTCTTTGTATTTCTTTTTTTCATCTCTTGTCAATTCCATGGCAATGTCCTCCTTTTTTTGACCTTCGCATATGTGTGCATTTTAAAATGCTTAATATTTATTTCATTATATCATATTAAAAAAGAAAGATTACAAGAGTTTATGCTGTTTATCCTGCTGTTTGTGACAACGGCGTTGAAACAGAAAATCCGAAATGATATAATACAAAGCAATATAATGAACCGCTGTGATTTCCCGGATTTTTCCGAAAAATACAGATCAGGGCATTATTTTATGAAAGGAAAGCTGAAAGGAGGGGGCTTTATGCCGGACTATTATGACAATATTTTTTTGACTCCCGAAGAAATGGAAAATCTGGAGGAATGGGAGCTTCTGCGCCGGGTAGCTGGCAAACGGGAGGCTGACAGAAGATCACGCAGGGACGTGCTCAGCCTTCTGAATACCGTACAGGTAAACGGAACCTCTATCGCCGACCTTATAGGCTGGTCGAATAACAGAGAGGAGGAGGCGGACTTATCCACCGCCATATCCATGAGCGCGGATATTGTGAGGGAAACTCTTGACAGGAATAACGCCGAGGGCTTTATAACGCTGTTTCCCGATCCGAGGGCTGTTCTGATAGATACAGAGGGGCTTGATGAAGCCACAAGGACATATTATGACAATAAGAATATGAGAGCCTTGGAAACCGTTTCCCTCTATACCGATAATGCTGCGGAATATGGTAATAACGCCGCAAATGAAAACACTCACGATATAACCATTACTCCCGATGATATGGAGAATATGGGACCGTGGGATTTTCTCTGCAAGGCAACAGGCATAAATGCCAACGGTAATTCTCCCGCAGACGTGGAAAGACTTCTTACAAGCATATATATAGACGGCGTAAGACTTTCCGACACTCTTCAGCTCGGAGATGAGGCGTCCTTTGAAACCATTGAAATATTCAGCGATATTCTCAGGAATGCCCTTGACCCCAA
Organism: uncultured Clostridia bacterium; assembly: GCA_947627855.1. Lineage (GTDB taxonomy): Bacteria > Bacillota > Clostridia > Lachnospirales > CAG-274 > JAJQCI01. The sequence goes on along the minus strand of CANQXR010000002.1, from coordinate 98,976 downwards.
CAGCGATGATTACGGCAATGTAACAATAAGGGACAACAACGCCGTGAGGACAGTAGGCTTAGCGGGAGGAGGAATTGCCAACGGAACCCCCCCCCATGAAGCCGCAGCGCCAACCAACGAGAGAACCAACACCCAGACAACCCGAAACAATACCCAGACTACCCAAAATAACACCCAAACCACTGAAAACAACACTCAGACTACCGACAACAATACCCAACCCACTGAAAACGAAACCAACGCACAGCCTGCCGAAAACGAAACCGACACCCAAACCACCGAAACCAACACTCAGACTACCGAAAACGACATACAAGCTGAAGACAGAAGCACCGATACACAACAGACTGTTGACAACGGTGCAGGCGATGATGGCGGCAACAATGGTGAAAATAATAATCAGTCGGGGGATAATAACGGTTCTTCATATGAAGAAAACAGCGAGGACGATATATTTAACCATGACGTATTCAGCGATAAGGACGATGAAGAAGAAGGTGGTATGATAGACGAGGACGACGACGATGGCGATAACAGTGGGGAAGATGGTAATCCATCGGGGGATAATAACGGTTCTTCATATGAAGAAAACAGCGAGGACGATATATTTGACCATGATGTATTCGGCGATGACGACGATGATGACGATGATGACGATGACGATGACAGCGAAATGTCAGAAGATGATGAAGATGAAATGTCGGAAAATGAAGATGATCTGACAGACGATGATAACAGCAGGGCGGACGATGATGAGGAGGACGAAACAGAGAATGAAGATGAGGAGGAGCTGACAGACGATTTCTTCGATGAAGCTACTATCACCGGTGAATTCAATGATCTTGTTACCAGATATAATGAGCTGATAGATCCTGAGTTTGATGTTGAACGTGCACCTATAAAGGACAATGAAAGCAGCATGAGCGAAGAAGATCGTCGGGTATTGGCTGAAGTTGAAAAGGATCTTGAAGAAGCCACAGAAGCAGAAAAAATGAAAGAGATCGAGGACAGCTTCGACATAGTAGACTCTGCGGAAATGATGGAATTTTCGGATTTTGAGGACGAGCCGGCTGTTCAGAACGATACAAAGGGGCTTTCAAGGTGGTTCAGAAACGGAGAAGAGGAAGGCATAAGGGTTGAGGAATTCAATAGAATGAAATATGACCCCGATTTATCCGCTGCGGAAAACAGCGAAAGGGGCTTTATGCTTATGTCCATGCTTACGGGAGAAAACCTGACGGATAAATCAACTCCCGAGGACTTCGGCAAGGCTCTTGACAAGCTTGTTATAAACAATAAGTCAGCCAAGGAATATTTCGGAATAGGTGATAAGCCGACAGCGGAGGATATTATGAATATAATGCCGAAGCTTACGGATACTATGAATGCAGTATTCAACGGCACGGACATAAACAAAGATCCAAACGGAAAGACGTTTATGTTCAGAAAGGAAAACGACCGCCTTGCTCCTCTTATGCCAAATCCCAGACATACGATCGAGGAGCCGAGACCTCTCCGCGAGGACAAAAAAACATTGCCGGAAAATATAAGCTCAAGAATTGTCAGCAGAGAAGAGGTTGTTGATTCGATTTACAGCAGATATATGGATAAGCTTAATTCGGCGCCCAATGCAACAGCGGCAAATGTTACATACAAAAAGAAAGGCGGCGTTGTTATAGACGTGCCGGACGCCGTAAAGCGTCTTACAAACAAGGATGCTGCGAGATACGCAAAAATGTATAATCTGTACAGGGAATCGGTAAAAACAACAGACCCTTACAAAAACAAACTGGCGGAGGAAACAGTGAAATTAAGACGGGAAAATCCGGGAATGTCCGAAGAGGAAATCAGAAAGACGGCGGACAGGAATGCTGCCGACGCAGTTATAAAACATATAAATCCCATGGCGTATGAGGGCTATCAGGAATATTACAGAAGAATTTCCGGACTTATGAGCGCTGACGGAATAAAGAAAATAGACGATGAAGCCGACAGGATAATGAACGAGAATGTTCAGAATTACAACAAATATCAGAAAGAGAAAAGTAAGCTTGCCATGACCTCGCCTCTTAGCGAACAGCAGGCGCAAAGCTACAACAAAGCCGCTCTCGCCTACGCCGGACTGCTTAATAACGAGCGTGTTTCCGCCGAAAACAAGGCGGAGCTTGACAAGCTCAATCCCACCTTCAGTCTGAGCCTTGACGATATATCTTCGGGCAAGTCGATTGCACAGGCACTTAAGAACAAGGAGCCGGCACTTACTCTTGACGACATATATATAGGCAACAGAAGCCTCAGAGAAATAACAGGCATAACGGGCAGTCTCAAAGATAAGACCCCGGCGGAGCTGGCGGAAAAGGAAGCCGCATTTTCAAAGGCAGCGGAGGAATTCAGACGTCTGTCAGAACCGTCAAAATGGGAAAAGGACCAGACAGGGCGCATTACGGCTCCCCTTGTGGGAATAAAAACCTCCGAGGGCATAGTTCCCCCTGTGTTCACTCCGGGAAAAGTTCCCGAAGTTAAGCCGGAGGTAAAGCCGCTTTCGACCTTCCAGAAATTAATTTACAGACAGCCTGCCATAGACAAGCATGAAAGGGATTTAAAGGCATATGAGGAGAGTGTCAGCGAGGCAAATAAGGCTAAATCCAAAAACAATGCCCTTAAAAACGTAAACGAGGCAGTCAGAATATGTGCCAAGGCTGCCAACGGCAAGGAGATCACGGAAAAGGACAACGCCTTTGCAAATCATTTCAGAATAAACGTGGCAAGTGATTCCATACGCCCCACAAGTCTGAATGAAATCAGCAGAAACGGCGAAGCTGCCGAAAACCGCAATTCGAGGACGCTTACACAGCCATCTCTGAACGGACCGTCAAATACGCAGAATATGGAAAATACTGCGCCGAATGACCCCCAAATAAACAAACGTCACAAGTGACGTACATATAGGTATTTGCATTTAAAGCCGCCTGAAATTCGGGCGGCTTTTATGTATGGGGTTTCCCGTAAAGAGATATTGTGACAAATGTAATATTATTATGTGACAAAAGTAAACGCCGCTAAGTGACATTTTGGAGATGTTTTTGGCTGTTATGTGTGATAATATCGGTTTAAAGGAATGTACAGGAGCTTTTTATTGATAGAAGGTAGAAAAAAGTACAGATTTGTGATATAATGTTTTTATGAATAAAGGTTTGGAAACATAGGCGGCAGGTGAGGTTTTATGAGATTTGATTATAAGAAAATTCTTATAGGGGCGATTGTGGCGGCGGACATACTTGTGGGGGCGGCTATGCTTTATTTTTTCTGCGGAGGTGTGGACTATTCCGTTGACCAGAAAATAAGCTGTCACAAAATAGGTGTCAGCTATATGACTATGAACAACGAATTCTATACTATTCTCAATGAGGAAATAGCCGCAAGGGTGGAGTCCGAGGGAGATATGTTTATGCTCTATGACCCTGCTCTTGACGAGGAAAAACAACTGGAGCAGATAAACAGAATGCTTGACGAAAAAATAGATGTTCTTGTGGTTACGCCGGTAAGCTGGAAAACACTTACCCCTGCCCTTGAAAGAGCCAAAAATGAGGGCGTAAGGATAATAGTTGTGGATTCCGAGGTGTATGACGAAAATCTTGCCGACTGCACCATCAAGTCTGACAACTATAACGCAGGAGTACAGATAGGCAGCTTTGCGGCGGCTGACGGCAGGAAAAAGCGGTTTGTGCTTCTGACGCACAATACGGCTAAATCCGGAATAGACAGAATAGAGGGCTTTAAGGACGCTGTTTCGGCTTATGACAACATAGAAATTGCGGCGGAGCTTGAATGTGAGGGTCAGCTGGAGCTTGCCGAGCCTGTTATGAATGAATTCATAAAAACAGGACAGAAGTTTGACGCCGTGTTTGCCCTTAACGACTTGGCAGCGGTAGGGGCGGTGGCTGCCCTTGAGGAAAACGGAATTCTCGCAAACACGGAGATTTACGGGGTTGACGGAGCGCCTGATGCAAAGGGGCTTATAAAGGAAAACATAATGAAAGCGACCGCCGCTCAGTTTCCCACTGAGATAGGCAAAAAAACGGGAGATGTAATATATAAGCTTCTGGCGGGAGAAAGTGTCGAAAAACAGATTCTTGTGCCTACGGAGCTTATAAGCAGCGAAAATTTAGACAGGTATGGTGTTGAAAGATGGCAGTAGAAAACAAAGAGACGGAGCTTGAAAACAGGCTGCCCGAAATAGCAATGATACTTATGAAAAACCTTAATTTTTTCACGGTTATTTTTATTGCCCTTTTTATGTGCATAAGCACCTACGGCATTATAAACGAAGGCAGCGCAAAGGATTTTCTCATAAGGCTGCCGCACATACAGGGAGAGCCATGGAAAACCCCCGTGCTTGCTTTTTTGGGGCTTACGGGGCTTATGCTCATTATGAATACTGAAAAGAAAAGCACTTCGGGGGTAATATGGGGCTGCATAACGGAACTTCTGCTTGCGGCGTGGCTCACATACATAACGAATTTTGTCTATACGGGGCTTATTTTCCTTGTTTTTGCGGATTATATGAGATATATAAAAATAAAGTATACCTATTTTATGCTTGTGGCGGCATTCGTGATATACCTTACGGCAAACTTTGACATACTTTCCGCCTATTTGGGGCTTGCGCCCTTTTCATATTACACATCCTTCTACAACAGCATAGTCAGGGGACTTATTTCCGGAAGTGTAAGCTTTTGTTCCAGTATAAACCTGCTGCTTTTTATAGTATATATGATTTTTATAATACACTTTCAGACTGTGGAAAACAGGCAGATGCAGCTTATGAATGAGGAGTTGAACGACCTCAACGAAAAGCTTCGGGAGGCTAATGTTCAGCTTGAGGAAAACGCCCTCAAAATAGCCAATATGACAAAAATAGAGGAAAGAAACCGTCTTGCAAGGGAGATACACGACACCCTGGGGCACGTTCTGACAGGAGTGGTAACAGGCATAGACGCCTGCAACGAGCTTATTGTGCTTGCGCCGGAGGTTGCTAAAAAACAGCTTGAAAACATAGCAAACGCCGCAAGACAGGGTATGACGGACGTAAGACGCTCTGTAAAGGCGTTAAGACCCGATGTTCTCGAAAAGCTTCCCTTTGAGGAGGCTCTGGCAAAGATGATATCGGAAATGGTTCTTTCCACAAGGGTTAAGATAAATTATGAAAACTCCGCCGACCTTGACGGGCTTGGCGAGGACGAGGAGGACGCAATATACAGAATAATTCAGGAGGGCATAACAAACGCAATACGTCACGGCAGAGCCGACAAAATTGATATATCCATTAAAAATCAGAGGGGCTTTATAATGATAACCGTTGCCGACAACGGCTTGGGCTGTAAAAAAATAAAAAACGGCTTCGGGCTTAGCCATATGAAAGAAAGACTCGATCTTCTCGGCGGCGAGCTGAGCTGTGACGGCAGCGGCGGTTTTACAATAACGGCAGACATACCTGTCAGACTTAAATAAAGGGGCGAGGTTTTTATGATTAAAATTCTTATAGCGGACGATCAGGAGCTTATAAGGCAAAGTCTTGAAATACTCATAGGCTCGGTGGCTGACTTTGAAGTCACCGACAGCGTGGCAAGCGGCAGAGAGGTCATAAGATCTGTAAGGGAAAGAAAGCCCGACATAATACTTATGGACATACGAATGCCCTCAATTGACGGCGTGACCTGCACTAAGCTTATAAAGGAAAACTATCCCGAAATCAAGATAATTATACTCACGACCTTCGATGATGATGAATATGTTTTCAATGCCCTTAAATATGGGGCAAGCGGCTATCTCCTCAAGGGAGTTTCCACAAAGGAGCTTTTCAGCGCAATAAGAAAGGTATACAGCGGAACGGAGCTTCTCAATGACGACATTGCCATAAAGGTTCTGAAGATGTTCCGTCGTATGGCTCAGTCAAATATGACGCTCGGCATTGACAGAAGGGCGTTGGAGGGGCTTGGAAAAACAGAGCTTAAGGTTATAAAGCAGGTGGGCAAGGGGCTTTCAAATAAGGAAATTGCCTACACACTTCATCTTTCCGAGGGAACAGTGAGGAATTATCTCAGCACAATACTCAGCAAGCTTGACCTCCGTGACAGAACTCAGCTTGCAATATGGGCTGTTCAGACGGGAATAATAAACGAGGCCGACACTGAATGAAAGAGGGGATTATTATGAAAAAGGACAGAAAAACAATAATCCACCTTGGGCTGTTTGCAGTGATTTGCGCTGCCGTAATTATAATTTATGCCGATTTATATAAGGCAGGGCGGAAAAAGGTTATTACGGTGGGGGCTTTTACGGGCAGCTATTGGGAGGTGCCCAACGGCAATTCCTATAAAATACTCGAAAATGCAATAGATAAATTTGAAGCCGAAAACCCCGATGTAAGGGTGGAGTATGTAAGCGGCATAACAAAGGACAATTATTCGGACTGGCTTTATGCAAGGCTTCTTGAGGGAAATGCCCCCGATGTATTTTTTGTGTTTGACGAGGACTTCAACACTCTTTCGGAGCTTGGAGCAATGAAGGACCTTTCCGGTCTTATCGAAAATGACGACAGCTTTTCGCCGGATGATTATTACACAACGTCCTATTCCTGTGGGAGCCATAAGGGGCGACAGTATGCTCTGCCCTATGAAAGCGCTGTAAATCTTATGTTTGTAAACAAAACCATACTTTCCGAGGAGGGAATAGAGCTGCCGTCCTACGACTGGAGCTGGGAGGATTTTTACGACATATGCAGAACCATAACAAAGGACAATAACGGAGACGGCATAAAGGACAAATTCGGTGTATGCAATTTCACATGGCAGGACGCTATGGTGTCAAACGGAGTTGAACTGTTTGACGAAGAGGGCAATCTTGTGGATCTTGGCAGTGACGGCGCAGTCGAGGCGGTCGCCTTTACAGAAAGACTTGAAAATCTGAATGACGGCTATACGGTCACTTCAAATGACTTCGATTTGGGAAATGCCGCCTTTCAGCCCCTTATGTTTTCACAGTACAGAGCCTATAAGCCTTATCCTCTCAGGGTAAAGAAGTTTTCGGGCTTTGAGTGGGACTGCATAACAATGCCTGCCGGACCCAACGGCAAAAATACTTCATATATGGATACCCTTCTGCTTGCCATAAACAACAACACACACAATGAAAAATACGCATGGGAGTTTATGAAGATACTTTCCTATGACAAGGATATACAATCGCAGATATTCACATATTCCGAGGGGGCTTCTCCCTTGAGGGCGGTCACGAATTCTCCCGACATAATAAAAATGCTTGAGGACGATGAGAAAATACAGGCGTCACTTCTTGACAGAGCCATGGAAAACGCCACCGTCACGCCGCCGTTCAGAAATTACAATACGGCGGTAAGGCTTATAGATTCGGCTGTGAAGGAGGTTCTCGAAGGGGATTCAAACATAAGTATGTTTCTTATAAAAAAGCAGAGGGATATAAACAACTATCTGAAAAACGGCGGTTAAGGCATGACAAATGTCATACCGATAAAATGACAAAAATAAGCGGAAATCAATGACACATGACAGATGTATATGTGTCATTTTTTTATTATTATAATAATACAAGGTGAGTATTTCATATTGAAAAATCAAAGGGAAGGAGGAGTTTTATGAAATACATCGTTCTGGTAAGCCATGGCAATTTTGCCTACGGACTTGAAAGCGCCCTTAAAATGCTTGACGGAGGAGAGCGCAGTGACATAATCGCCATGGGGCTTACTCCCGATATGGGCTCGGAGGTATATGTAAAGGAGCTTAAGGAAAAGCTTTCCGGCATAACCTCAGATGACGAAATATTGCTTTTCGGTGATATCGGAGGAGGTTCGCCCCTTACCATGGCGGCAAACGTGTTAAGCGAAATGGGGCTTATGGGGGCTGCTCTTATTTACGGAGGGAGTAACCTGCCGCTGGTTCTCAATGCTTCACTTATGAAGGATAATATGACAGCGGAAGAGCTTGACGCCTTTATACTCGAAAGCGCAAGGGAAGAACTTAAAAGAATGAATTTTGGCGCAGAGGACGCTGACGATGATATTTAAAAAATAAGGAGGAGATAAGTTATGTCAGTTTCATTTGTAAGAGTAGACGACCGTATGATCCATGGACAGACCTGCACGAGGTGGGCACTGGAATATCCCTGTGACGGGCTTATTGCGGTAAACGATGCAGCGGCAAAGACGCCTGTTCTGAAGGCAGCGTATAAGAATGCCAGCGGAAAAAAGACATTCGTGTGGACAATGGAGGAATTCCTTGCAAAATCGGGTAAGGTTCTGGCGAGCAAGGACAATTACTTCCTCATAACCAAAAATCCTTTGGATATGGCTAAGATTCTTGTTGACGCAGGCTTCAAGCCAAGCGATGTAAAGACGGTTATTATAGGTCCCTGCAACGACCGTCCCGGCACAACAAAGCTTGGAAACAACCAATCCATAACACAGGAGGAGGCGGAGGCTCTCGAAAGTATTATGCAGAAGGGCTATGATGTTGAATTTGCCCTTACAAAGAGCGATGCCATAGGAAACTGGAAGAAATTCAGAGGACAATTTGGCTTCAATTAAGGCGCAGTAGATGAAAGGAGAGAGAAAAAATGGAAATTAATTTATTTCAGGCAATTTTATTCGGCTTGTTTGCCTGCCTTTCAAGTATGCCCGGTATGGGCGGCACGACCATAGGTAACTACACCCTCGGCAGACCCCTTGTGGCAGGACTTGTGGTAGGACTTATTATGGGCGATTTAAAGACGGGTATTATAATCGGCGCAGCCATACAGGTTGTATACATAGCCCTTGTTACTCCCGGCGGAACCGTTTCCGCAGACGTAAGAGCCATAAGCTATATAGGAATCCCCCTTGCCATGGTGGCAATAAAGGGACTCGGACTTGACCCGGCATCTTCCGAGGGAACAGGTATGGCTGTTGCTTTAGGCTCGGCGGTAGGTACACTCGGCACTGTTCTTTTCTACGGAACAGCAACAATAAACCTCGTATGGCAGCACATGGGCTGGAGAGCCGTAGAAAAAGGACAGCTTAACAGACTTTATGTGGTTGATATGGTTCTTCCGTGGATATCCCACTTTATATGCAGCTTCCTTCCTACGGTTATAATAACCCTCCTTGGCGCAAACATGGTCGATATTATAAAGAATTACCTCCCCATGGACGGTATAGCTATGATGACCCTTTTCACAGTGGGAAGTCTGCTTCCTGCTGTCGGTGTTGCAATACTTCTTAAACAGGTCGTATCAAAGCCGGCTGACCTTCTTACATTCTTCTTCGGCTTTGTACTGGCGGCAATTATGGGCGTAAACCTTATAGGCGCAGCCATAATCGGCGGATTCTTCGCAGTCATACTTTACAATATAAGAATTCTCCAATATAAGACAGCTCATGTGGGAGCGGCTGACACAGCGGAATTTGACGATGATGAGGAGGATATTTAATATGGCAGAGAAAAAACTTTCCAAAAAAACCTTGGCTAAATCATTCAGAAACTGGTATTACGGTCATCTGACCTGCTTTTCACAGGAGCATATGCAGACATTCGGCTATCTTTGCTCGATGCTGCCCATAGTCAGAGAGCTTTACGACACACCGGAGGAACAGCAGGAGGCTCTTAAAACCTATTCGGCATTCTTCAACACAGAGCCTCAGCTGGGAACCGTTATCGTAGGCGTAACGGCAGGTCTTGAGGAGGCTAAAGCAAACGGCGAAGCCATAGACGGCGAAATGATAAACGGTATAAGAGCCGGACTTATGGGTCCCGTAGCAGGCATAGGCGACTCTCTTGTAGTCGGAACCCTTATCCCCATACTTCTGGGAATTGCTCTGGGACTTTCAGGCGGCGGCTCACCTCTTGGCGCAATATTTTATATTGTAGTATGGAACTTGGTTGTCACCCTCGGTATGAGATTTCTCTATTACAAGGGCTATGAGCTTGGCGGCAAGGCGGTTGAAATAATTGTAGGCGAAAAAGCGAATGCAATCAGGGAAGCCGTTGTTATGCTTGGTACAATAGTTATCGGCGCAGTTGCCGCAAGCTGGATAAACATAACCACCTCTTTCAAAATGCTCAATGCAGACGGCAGCCCCATTATAGACTTACAGTCCACCCTTGACGGAATATGCCCCAAGCTTCTGTCGGCAGCGGCTGTTATATTCTGCTGGTGGCTCATGAGCAAGAAGAAAATATCGCCTACCATTGTTATGCTTATACTTGTAGTAATTGCTTTTCTCGGCGTACTCGTAGGCTTCTTTAACCCCGGACTTTCTTACTGATAAAAAAAGGAGGACAAAATGAAAAGGCTTAACAAACAGGAGCTTCTTGCGGAGGCTGAGGCTGAGAGCAGGGCGCTCGGAACGATCAGAAAATGGCTTGCAGGCGCAATAGGTATTTCCACAATAAGTGTTGCAATTATAATATTCGGCTTTGCAGGAGAAGAGGTTAAGCTTTTGCCGGCTGTTTTCGGCAGCGTCCTCCTTGCTTTATCTCTTATTTGCGCATTTCTTATAAATTTAGGATTGAAAAGGGGCGCAAGGAATGTTGAAATAATACTTAGCGAAGCGGAAAAAATGTAAAGGAAATTATATATGGATATATCGCTTATATGTATGGATATTGACGGAACACTGGTAAATGACAGACACATTGTTCCCGAAGAAAACAGGGTTGCTCTGAGAGAGGCGGCAAAAAGGGGTATAAAGCTTGCCCTTATATCGGGAAGATATCCCGCAGGCATAAGATATGTTGAAGAACAGATAAAGGCGGACTGCATAAAGGCGGCATATGCCGGAGGATATATTTTCGACGCCGGCGGCTGTCTTTATTCGGAATATCTGAGTACGGAGCTTGCCTTTCAGATTTTCGACACTGCTGTGGAGGCAGGAGGGGACTGTTGGTTTTTTTCGGGAGAAAAATGGTATGTGGAAAAAATTAATCCATGGGTGGAAACGGAAATCGAAAACGTCAACTCCCGACCTGAAATAATCAGCATAGACAGACTTGACGGCATTTTCAGACAAACGGGGACAGCCCCAAACAAGGTTCTTGTGACAGGCTCTCCCCAGACCGTTAAAAAAATATACGGAATTCTGAAGCCCCTTTCACTTAATGTAAGACTGGCATTTTCCTCTCCCGTATATCTTGAGGTAACTCCCACAGGCATACATAAGGGCTTTGCCCTTGAAAAGCTGTGTGAGATCTATAAAATCCCCATACATAACACCGTTGCCTTCGGCGATCAGGATCTGGACATACCTCTTATAGAGAAAGCCGGAATCGGTATCGCCGTGGCAAACGGCGTTGATGCTCTGAAAAAAAAGGCGGATTTCATTACAAAAAGCAACAACGAAGGGGGCGTAGCCTACGCCCTCGGAAATATTCTGAATATAATATAAAAAGGAGGAATTTAATATGGTTTCATTTGAATTTGTTGTGCAGGATCCGAACGGACTTCACGCAAGACCTGCCGGACTTCTTATAAAGGAAGCAATGAAGTGCAAAAGCAAGGTTACACTTAAAAAAGGAAGTAAATCAGCCGATGCGAAAAGGCTTTTCAATGTTATGGCTATGGGAATAAAGGGCGGTGAAACTATAACAGCGGAGCTTGAAGGGGAAACCGAAGCCAAGGACGCCGAGGTTTTAAAGGCATTCATTGCAGAAAATATATAATTTTGCAAAGGAGGAAGGCGTATGTATTCTTTAAAGGGCAAAACGGTTTATGCCGGAATTGCCATAGGAAAAATAGAACTCCACAGAAAGGAAAAGGGCAGTGTAAGGCGATATAAGGTTGACGACAAGGCGGAGGAGCTTAAAAGGCTTGAAAGGGGACTTGACAAAACAGAAGAGGAACTTAAGTCCCTTTATGAAAAGGCGCTTGTCGAGGTAGGAGAGTCAGGAGCGGCTATATTTGAAGTACATCAGATGATGCTTCGTGACCAGGACTATATCGACTCCATAAACAACATAATAGACGGCGAGGGAGTAAACGCCGAATTCGCAGTCGCCGTAACCGCCGACAATTTTGCGGGAATGTTTGCATCTATGGAGGATGAATATTTCAAAGCAAGGGCGGCGGATATAAAGGATATATCTGAAAGACTTATTACCGTTCTCAAAGGAAAATCGGGAGCGGAGGGAGCCTCCTCAGAGCCTGTAATCCTTGCGGCGGAGGACTTGTCCCCCAGTGAAACCGTTCAGCTTGACAAAAGCAGGATCCTCGCCTTTGTGACAAGGCTTGGCTCTGCGAATTCCCACACGGCTATACTTGCCAGAACTATGAGCATACCGGCGCTTATCGGCGTGGATTTTGAGGACGAAAAAATAGACGGAGCCTTTGCCATAGCCGATGGAATAAAAGGCGAGCTTATAATAGACCCCGATGAGGCTACCCTTGAAAAATATAAGGCTCTGAAGGCAAAGGAAGAGGAAAAAGCAAGACTTCTTCTTGAGATGAAGGGCAAGGAAACTATAACGAAATCGGGCAGGAAAATACGCCTTTATTCCAACATAGGCGGAGTAGGCGACCTTTCAGCCGTTCTTGAAAACGATGCCGAAGGAATAGGGCTTTTCAGAAGTGAATTCCTCTATCTCGAAAAGGAAACCTATCCCACTGAGGAGGAGCAGTTCAATGTATACAGAACAGCGGCTCAGACAATGGCAGGAAAGCTTGTCATCATAAGAACCCTTGACATAGGCGCCGACAAGCAGATAGACTATTTCGGTCTTGAAAAGGAGGATAACCCCGCTATGGGCTACCGTGCCATACGCATCTGCCTTGACAGACCCGAAATATTCAGAACACAGCTAAGAGCACTTCTTCGGGCGAGTGCCTACGGAAAAATAGGCATTATGTTTCCTATGATAATTTCTCTTGACGAGGTAAAGCAGATAAAGGAGATAGTCGAAAGCGTAAAGGAAGAACTCAGGGCGGATAACATAAGCTATGGCGACACAGAGCTTGGAATTATGATAGAAACTCCCGCTGCCGTAATGATAAGCGAAGAGCTTGCGAAAGAGGTTGACTTTTTCAGTATAGGCACAAACGACCTTACACAGTACACCCTTGCCATTGACAGGCAGAACCGCAGGCTTGACAGCATATACGACCCTCATCACCCTGCCGTACTCAGAATGATAAAGACTGTAATTGACAACGGACACAAGCACAACACATGGGTAGGCATATGCGGTGAGCTTGGCGCAGACCCCACCCTTACGGAAACCTTTGTAGAAATGGGAATAGACGAGCTGTCCGTTTCACCAAACTTCATACTTCCCCTCAGAAAAGCAATAAGAAACGCAGACTGAAAAATCTTAAATAAAAAGGCGGAATTGTACTGACTTCAGACATTTCCGCCTTTTTAATATATAAATGAGTGCTGAAACCGCAAAAAAGCCGCCGCAGAGTACGGCGGTCATGTCAGTCTGTAAAAAGCTCGTTTTGCTTCGGTTCGGAGCAGGCCTTTCTTATTGCAAGGGAGGCAGCGAAAACAGGCAGTCTGCTCACCTTTCTTGCGCCGTTGGGGCAAATGGAAACGCATCTCATACAGGAGATACATTTTTTACTGTCCGCTGTTTTTATTTTATCGGGGCTTATTGCCTTGGTGGGGCAACCGGACGCACAAAGTCCGCATTCTGTGCAGGCTGAGCCTGCTTTTGGCGCAAGCCCGACTCCGCCGACTTTTTTGTATGGTCTGTTTCCGGGAATGTGGGGCTTTGTCATATCGTTTTGCTCTATTTTGTTCTTTATTTTTTCCGCAAATCCCGCAAGTACATCACAGTCTGAGGAATCGGGTCTGCCGGCGGCATACCTGTGTATTATGGAATGCTCCGCAATCGCCGAAACCGCCGCAATAATACGGAATCCGCATTTTTCGGCGGCGTCCTCCATCTGTACAAGTGTATCCTCATATGCACGGTTTCCATAAACTGCCATAATTATACACCTTGCCGAGCCGCCTTTTATCTGTCCGAGCCTTTCAAGGGCTGTCTGCGGCGCAAGTCCGCCGAATGAGGGCATTGCAATAAGAGCTATGTCGTCTTTTCCGATTTTATACTCACTATAATCCTTATCCGGCAGCGACAGGTCGATAGTTTCCGCTTCTTTCCAATTCGCCGTAAGCGCAGAGGCGGCTTTTTCCGTACCCCCTGTAGGGCTGAATATTATTCTGAAATATTTCATATGTACTTTTCCCTCCCTCAGATTTGTCAACATCGGTTAATTGCCGTCTTTTTTGTAAAATATGTATTCGTCCTGTATATTTTCCAACGGGATCTCCGTTTGGCTGTATATACCTGTTGTTTCACGGTGTATATCCTTCAGGCGGTTCACGTCCTGAGGGCGCACAGTGGCGTTAAGTTGGTCCTCGGGAAGTGTGAGCATTTCATATACACTTCTCACAACGAAACGGGTCCTGCCTTGGGCGTTTACGAACTGCGTCCATACGGGGATATATGAAACCTCGGTGATTTCCGCCATGTTGTCGTCTGTTTTTTCAAATGAAAGGTTAAGTATAAGTCCTGCATTTCTCGGAGGCGTGGTCTGAGAGGATATGAAGTTTCCCAGTGAGTATATTACAAAGCCTGTGCGCTGTGTACCGTCGTCCTTTGTGAGTGTTCTCATCTCCATAGGCTGAAGCACATGAGGGTGGCTTGCCAGAATAATGTCGGCTCCTGCGTCAAACATTATGTTTACCCAGTTTTTGAATGTATCGTTTACATATTCCTCATATTCATTTCCCATATGAGGAAGAACGACTATAAAATCGGGGGAATATGATTTTGCCCGTGCAATATCATTTCTTACAAGCTCCTCACTCAGAATGTTTACGTTGTAGTCCTCGTCAAAGGGCATTCCGTTTGTGCCGTATGTATATGAAAGAATTGCAAATTTTATGCCGTTTATGTCCTTTATGAAAACGCCGTCACGCCATCGTTGGCTCGTATAGGTTCCTGTGTGGTCAATGCCGTATTCGTCAAGCTTTTTTATGGTTCGGAGCAGGCTGTCGGTTCCTCTGTCAACACAGTGATTGTTTGCCGTTGTAACATAGTCAAAGCCGGCATTTTTAACGGCATCGAGAAAGCTGTCGGGAGTGTTGAAATTGGGATAATCCGAAATGCCTATTTCCTCTCCGCCAAAAACGGTTTCCAGATTTCCCATTACATAGTCGGCTTTGTCAAAATATTTTTTTACATCGCTGAAATTATGATTGAAGTCATATTTACCCGTTTCGGGGTCGTATGCCTCCTTGTACTGATAGCTGTGTACCATAATATCTCCGGTAACGGCTATTCTGGCTGTCCTCACGATTGGCTCCGGCTCCTTATCAGTCTCCGTTTCCGTGACATAATATGCGGAGCTGTCCTCCTCTGCTGTTTCCGCCGTGCTTTTACTTCCTCCCGTTTCCCTTGAAGCATACATATCCAAGGCAAAAACAGTCAGTGAGAAACAAAGAACAACACAAATCAGAACCCAGAATATCCTGTTATATTTCATAAAAACACCCCCATAAAAAACCGATAAGTGAGCCTTATCGGGCAGACTGAAAATCAAAGCTCAGCCACGATTTCAGACACAGCGACCAAAGCAGCCTCACCGCTTATGGTAATGCGGTGATTTTCTTCCATATGGCAGCGCAAATATCCGCCCCGCCTTGACGCCTGATATGCATAGATTTCTTTCTTTTTAAGCACTCCCGACCAATAATCGGCTATCTGACAATGTGCCGAACCGCATACGGGGTCCTCCTCAATGCCGAGCTTGGGACAAAAGCTGCGGGATACACAGTCGGTTTCCTTGCCCGAAGCGGTTGCATTTTGTATTCTGCCCTCAATGCCAAGCAAAAGCGACCGGTCGGGCTTCATATTTCTTACAATTTCTTCTGAGCCGAATACACACACCAAATCAAGCCCCAAGACTGCCTTTATGGGGCGAACGCCGAATGCTCTTTCCATTTCCTCCGTTACGGGAATTTCTCTTAACTCATATGTAGGCATATCCATTTCATAAAAGCCGCCGTTTTTGCGAATGGTCAGCTCTCCGCTGAGAGTGTTGAACCTGACATATTCGGAATCGGTTTCATAGAAATTGAGAATAACAAATGCGGACGCCAGTGTTGCATGACCGCATAATTCGACCTCCTTGCTTGGAGTAAACCACCGCAGATGATAGCCGCTTTCCTCTTTTACAATAAATGCTGTTTCGGACAGATTGTTTTCCATAGCAAGCTTCATCATTGCCTCATCGCTGAGCCATTTCTCCAAAATACAGACCGCAGCCGGATTTCCCGAAAACGGCTCCGGGGTAAACGCATCTACAATATATTGCTTCATTTTTGTCCCTCCCTGTTTTTTCTTCTCTCACTTGCTTGTCAGAGAGCGGAATGATGCTTTATTGCCGCCTCATAAATTCCAAGGGCTTTTTTGGCAAAGGAAAGTGTAGAATAGACCTCGGAGGTTTTTACAGCACCCTCGGAAAGAGAAGCCCTGAAGTCGGCATTATCCAGTATTTTTGCCGCAAAGCGTGAAAAATCCTCATAATTTTCATATTGAAAGCCGTTTACATTGTCGATTACAACGCCCTTTATGCAGCCGTCCTTCCTGCACAGCGCAGGGAGTCCGCTTGCAAGAGTTTCTATATATGTCAGCCCCTGTGTTTCGCTTGTTGATGCGTTTACAAAAAAAGAGGCGGATTTGTAATATTTTCCCACCTGTTCCGGCGATATCATACCTGTGAATATAACCGACATATCGCCGCAGATTTTTTTCGCTTTCTCCCTCAGCTCATCGTAATAAGGCCCGCCTCCCACAATCAGAAATGTCAGGTCGGCTCTGTCAAGCCTTTTGAAATACTCCATAAGTTCAGGTATATTTTTTTCCTTTGCAAGTCTGCCAAGAAAAAGCATAATTTTGTTGTCACGGGGAATATTATGCTTTCGGCGAAGCTCAAGAATTTCATCTTCGGAATAAGTCTTGCTGTATTTGTCAAGGTCTATGCCTGTGGGAAGAACATAAATATCCTTATCTACTCCATAGCCTGCTATCAGCTCCCTGACCTTTTCGGTAGGCACAATGACTGCTTTCATACATTTCAGAAGCTTTCTTGTCAGGACGGAAACAATTTTCCTACCAAGCCTTTTGCTCGGACAAAAATAGTGGGTATAATCCTCATACACCGTATGATATGTATGCACCATAGGTATATCGAGCTTTTTTGCAATTTTTCTTGCCGCAATATATGTGGAAAATTCACATTGTGTGTGTATGATATCCGGTCCCCATTCAAGAATTTCCTTGTAATGCTCTTTGCTCATAATTCCAGCTCTTGCCTCGGGATATACCGGCGCCTTAACGGACCTTTCATAATATACATTGTTTTTCTTGTGTGAATGAATGCTTTCGGAAAGAGTGAGTATTCTTACGTCATGCCCCAGCTCCCTTAGCTTGTTTTCAAGATTCAGAACAGATGTAACAACTCCGTTTACAGTAGGAGCGTACCAGTCTGAAGTAATCAGTATTTTCAAAATTTCATCTCCCAAAAAAATCGGCATTCTCCGTAAAAAAAATTACATATCCGTGTTCTATAATCAGAATATAAGATAAAGAAAGGAGAACCGATTATGAAGAAAATGTACAGTTTATTTATGCTTTGCGTATGTGCCGCAGGTGCGCCGTGCAGTCTGCTTGCCCTGAGAAGTGAATGCTGCGTATATTTTGGGCTTTATCCTGTTTTTTTGTGTACAGCAGCTCTCTATGCCGCAGGTGTTGTTCACTATATCAGAGTTTTAAGAAGTCTGAGAAAGCCGAAGGTATACCGCCGTAAGAAAAGAACAAAATTCCCCGAAAACAGCTATTATGATTATATAAGGCGTTCCGTCTGAACATTTTCTTTTTGCTGCGGGGCGTAAATCAAAGGCTGCTGCCGATAAAACTGCGGCTGCGACGACCAAATAAGCGGCGACGTAGGAGCCGCTTATTTGGTCCCCCATTGGTCCGTCCACGCTTTCATCTCATATGAGATGAAGGCGGGGGCGGGGCATAATATTATCTGATTTTCTCGATGGTGACCTGTTTAAGCAGCTCGCTGACCTTTTCCTGATCGGCAGGCTTTGTTCCCTCGGTAGTTATAGAGCCTGCGGAAACAGCCATAGACATTTTTGCTGCGTCCTCAAAGCTGTATCCTCTTTCGCTGTAATATGCAAATACAGCCATCATAGAATCTCCTGCGCCCACAGTTGATCTGACCTCAACGTCAAGGGCAGGGCTTTTATACACATCATCGTTATGGAAGAATAAAGCTCCGTCGGCTCCGCAGGAAATAATTACATTTTCCACACCCTTTTTTATGAAGCTTCTGCCCATATCTATAAGCTCTTCCTCTGTTGCGTCATCTTTGCCGTAAAAGTTAAGCACTTCATTTCTGTTGGGCTTTAAAAGATTGGGTACACATTCGGCCTCAAGAGCGCATTTCAGCGCTTCGCCTTCAAAATCCGCATATACCTTAGCCCCCTTGCCGCGAAGAAGCGAAGTAAGGTCGGCATATACAGAGCTTTCCATTCCTACGGGCAGACTTCCCGAAAGAACAAATATAGCGTCATTTCCTGCCATATTAACAAGCTTGTTTATAAGACGCTCCTTTTCAAATTCGGATACGGTAAAGCCCGGCTCGTTAAATTCGGTTATATTTCCGTCACAGTCAATTATTTTGGTGTTCGTTCTTATTTCTTGGTCAATATGTACGAAATTAACGGCTATTCCGTGATCCACAAGATCTCTTTCCAACATCATTCCGAAATATCCGCCTGTAAAGCCTGTCGCTATGGAATTTCCGCCGAGGGTAAGTATTGTTTTTGATACGTTTATGCCCTTTCCGCCGGGATCATACACGACATTTGAAACCCTGTTGATTTTGCCGGTTTTCAGCTTATCGACAGTTGAGGTTTTGTCTATTGCAGGATTAAGTGTAACTGTTATGATCATAAATTCAACACCGCCTTTTTATTGATTTTTCTAAAAATAGTATACCTCATTTCAGATATTTTGTAAACGAGTTTTTTAGCAAAATGTAATATAAAAGTAACAATCCGCATATATATTTTATGTTATAATTATATTTGTTAAAATTATTTTTATGTAATAGGAGAATCTTATGGATCTGAGGCTGAGCGATTTTATTATCAGAAAATTTATAAAGGACGGACAGGAGTTTTTTTACGGCAAGAGCCAGTCTGACGCAGGACAGGTGGCAGGCGTAAGAATGGTAGACTGTGACAGAATAAGGTTTGCGGGCAAAATCAAAGAGGGCGCAAACAAGGAATATATGGCGGAGGTTGAATTCAATATAAAGGGAGAACCGGTAAGCTGCGACTGCTCCTGCGGAAAGGAAAGCCGCTGCCGCCACTGTGCTGCCCTTATGTTTGAAATAATGAAAACAAAGGGTCGGGGAATAGGCGACCTGAGCACAAATTATGTTGCCTCAAAAAATCTGCTCAATCTGTTTGAAAAACACAGACTTGCCCAGATCAACAAGCTTGTTGTGGCTTCAAGCGGCAAATTCAGACTGGAGCCAAGGCTTTATTTTGAAAAGGGCAGAATAGAAATGGAGCTTTACATTTCAAAGCGTGGCAAAAGAAAAAACAAAATAGAAGATATATTTGAATTTATATCCCTTACCGACAGAAACAACGGGGGAAATATGCGTGAATATAAATATAACTCCGAGGGTTTTTCCTCTGACGGCAAGGCTCTTCTGAATTTTGTGTTCAATCGCTATGAGGTCAAAACCGGATTTATAGCCCTTTCAAATCTGACTGAGGACAGAAGCAGACTTATAATAAAAGGGGCTGATCTTGACGGACTTTTTGATCTGCTTGTGAACCGCACCACCGAAGCCGTTGTAAATGATGAGCTGTGCACTGTAAAGCTTTCCGAGCAGGAGCCTTACGCAAGAATAATAATAGAGGGCGCTGACGGCAAGGCGACCTTAAGAAGAAATTTCAGAACATCGGGCATATATATTTCCAACAGCTGCGGATATGTGCTTCTGGATAAGTGCCTTTACAGAACCTCCGCAGAATACGGTGCTGTTATGAAGGATATTGACGACTCCTTCAATATTGCGGAAAGCGAGGAAATAGTTTTCGGCGCAAACGATCTCACGGGGCTGGTGGACTTTGTTGTGCCTATGCTGATTAAAAACGGGCTTATCGAAAACGAAGGTCATATATATAAAAGCCTTTCCATGACCCCTTTTACGGGACAGGCTTATATTGAAAGCTATGGCAAACAGATAGTGTGTAAGGTGAAATACATATACGGAGATACCATAATAGATTATAACGACAAAACCTCCTTCAGAGAATACAGGAATGACAGGGCGGAAAGCTATCTCAGGCTTATGCTTGAAGGCATGGGCTTTGACGACAGGGGAAATGCCGGATTTGTCATGACGGGAAACGAACAGATTTTTGAATTTATAAAGTTCGGACTGAAGGCTCTCGGCAGATTTGCGGAGGTTTATCTCGGCAGCGAATTCAAGCGTATAAGAAAAACCGCCGACAAAACCGTAAAGGTAGGAGCAAGATATGACGGCGGTCTTATAGAATTCGACTTTGACGCAGCCTTATGGAAGCCTGACGAATTAAGATATGTTTTTGCCGCATACGATGAAAAGAAAAGCTTTTACAGGTTTTCTGACGGCAGCTTTATAAGCATTAAGGACAACGAAGCCTTCATAAAGTTTTTAAGACTTCTGGGCGCAGGCAAAAAGGAAGTGGAAAACGGCGGCTTTGCCGTGAATTCCGGGGCAATAATTGCCATAGACAGAATTTTTGACGATAAGGAAAAAAGATTTCTTAATATAGACAAGCTGGCCCGAAGCATAATAGACAGATTCAACGATGGAAACACTGCGGACTGTCCCATTCCCGAATTCTATTCCTCCGTACTGAGGGATTATCAGAAAAAAGGCTTCAAATGGCTTAAGACAATGGGCGAATGCGGCTTCGGCGGAATACTTGCCGATGATATGGGTCTTGGAAAGACCATACAGTTCATAAGCTTTTTAAACGACAGATATAAAAGCGAAACAAAACCTTCTCTTGTCGTATGTCCAACTTCCCTTATATTCAACTGGGAGGCGGAGCTTGAAAGCTATGGCGGCGGACTTGACTATGCCGTGGTTTACGGCGACAAGAATTCAAGAGCTGAGATTCTTAAGGAGGACAGACAGCTTTTTATCACCTCCTATGAAACACTGAAAAGGGATATAGCCATATACAGAGCCATGAGCTTTTCCGTTCTTGCGGCTGATGAGGCGCAGTTTATCAAAAATCACGAAACCAAAAATTTTGAGGCTGTCGCGTCATTGAAAACGGACGTCAGGTTTGCCCTTACGGGTACTCCCTTTGAAAATCGCCTTGGGGAGCTTTGGTCGCTGTTTGACTTTATACTTCCTGGCTATCTTGGCAAATACAGAAATTTTGCGGCAAATTTTGAAAAGCCAATTATGAAGAATAACGACATAAACAAAATGAATTTGCTGAAAAAGCTTATTATGCCCTTTATATTAAGACGTGAAAAGGGTGATGTTCTGCGGGATTTGCCCGAAAAGTCGGAATATTACAGCTATACGCCTATGACGGAGGAGCAGCAAAGACTTTATTATGCCCAGCTTATGAGGGCGAGGGGCATTATAGAAGCGGACTTTGCCAACAATGAAATAAGCAGAATAAAAATACTTAAGGAAATAACAAGGCTCAGACAGATTTGCTGTCACCCCTCGCTTTTTCTGTCAGGCTATAAGGGTGAGTCGGGCAAGCTGAACTATGTTATGGAAAACATATCCGCATTCCTTGAGGGCGGACACAACATAATTCTGTTTTCGCAATTTACATCTATGCTTGAAATAATAAAAAATGAGCTTATGCTCCGTGGAATAGATTTTTACTATCTTGACGGACATACTCCGGCAGGCAAGCGAATAGAATATGTAAATCAGTTCAACCGCAGCACAGGAGGAGCAATTTTCCTTATTTCCCTGAAAGCAGGCGGAACAGGACTGAACCTTACGGGAGCCGATATTGTACTGCACTATGACCAGTGGTGGAATCCCGCCGTTATGGAGCAGGCAGCCGACAGAGCGCACAGATTCGGTCAGGTAAGACGTGTGCAGGTTTACAACATTATCACCAAGGGAACAATAGAAGAAAAAATCATCAGGCTTCAGAACAGAAAAAAGCAGCTTTTCAATGATGTATTCAACCTTGAGGAAAATTTTATGGAAAACATTACAAAGGAAGAAATTCTGGAGCTTTTCTCATAAGCCTTTGCATTCGCTCCGTCCCAACAGTTTATGGGGCGGAGCAAAAACTTTTTTGCGAAACTACTTGAAATCCTCACTGAAGTGTAGTATCATTTAATCAGAGGAGGGCGTCTTTCGGATGTATTATGTAATTTTAATATTATTGGTAATTTACAGGTTTATAATAAAAACAATATCTTCCGCTGTAAGCCTGCTTGACACGGGCAGACTTACCTATGACATAGAAGATGAAAAAATAAATAAAAGAGTTGAAAGCTATATTTCAGACAGCGACTTCTATCTTTCAGCCGCAAGCCTTATAAGTGTAATTATATTGATTTTTTCGGGTATTCTTACATACTCCAAGCTTTTCGGGCTTTATCATATAAGGGAAAACATATTTTTTGTAAGCTATGACGGCGTAAACACGATGCTTTCCGTGTGGGGATATCTGGGCTTTTTTGTTGTGCTTATAGTCCTTTCCTTTATATTTTCGTTTATAGGAGGGGCTATCCCAAGAAATATAGCCATTAAAAATCCCGTATGGTATATTTCACAGTTTGGCATTATACTTAAAATAAGCGCTTATCTGCTTTTCCCGCTTGTGAAGCCTCTTTCATTTTTCAGCGTCAGACTTTCAAGAATAGAGCTTGACCCCGAAGATTTCAATGTGGAGGAAAACACCGAGGACGAAATTTCACAGCTTCTTTCCGCCGGTGAAGAAACGGGAACAATTGACGAAAACGAAAGGGAAATGATAGAAAATATATTCTCCTTTGACGACACTACCGCAGAGGATATTTTTACGCACAGAAGAGATATAGTTGCTCTGCCGGTTACCTGTACTCTTGAGGATATAAGAAAAATAATACTTTTTGAAAAATACACAAGAATACCTGTCTATGAAAACAACATAGACAATATAATCGGCATACTTCATATAAAGGATTTTGCAAAATACTACATCAAAACCACAAGAACAAAGCTGAATGTGCGAAGGCTTTTAAAGCCTACCTTCTATGTTCCCACAAATAAAAAGGTGGGGGAAATATTCGAGGAAATGCAAAAGACTAAAATTCACCTTGCCGTTGTTGTGGACGAATATGGCGGCACTCTTGGCATAGTTACTATGGAGGACATAGTAGAGGAGGTCATGGGTGATATTTTCGATGAGTATGACGTAAACGAAAGACCCGAAATCGTCAAAAACGATGACGGCAGCTTCTCCATTGACGGCTCTCTCAGCCTTGAAGATGTGGCTGATGAGCTTGAAACAGAGGATTTCCCCGATGAGGATATAGATACCATAGGCGGCTATATGGTTGCCAAGGTCGGCTATATTCCCGATAATGACAAAATATCCGAGTTCTCATTCACTCATGACGGCTGGGAGTTCAAGGCCGAAAGAATAGAGAACAAAAGAATAGTATTTATTAATGCCGTTAAAATACTGAGTAAGTCAGATGATCGCGCCGTTTCAGGTGAGGAAAGTCCGGACTCCGCAGAGCAGAATGCCGGATAACGTCCGGTGGAGGCGACTCCAAGGCAAGTGCAACAGAAATAAACCGCCTTTTTTATAAAGGTAAGGGTGGAAAGGTAAGGTAAGAGCTTACCGCTTCTTTGGCAACAAAGAAGGCTCTGTAAACCCCATTCGGAGCAAGACCGGAAAGAAGCATTGAGTTTATTCTCTCAGGGGCTGCTCGTTCCGCTTCAGGTATAGGTCGCATGAAGTCTGCGGCAACGCAGGCTCAAGACAGATGATCGTCAAATACAGAACCCGGCTTACAGATTTGCTCAGTATTTTTACAAAGAGAGCCGACGTGAGAACCGATCCACGCCGGCTCTCTTTTATATCTATAAAACGAAGCGGCAAAACAAATACTATTCTTAGCTTGATATTGACTTTATGGCGAATTAATGATAACATAAATGTTGAAATTAAGGGGTATACGGAAGATAAAAATAAAATGGAGAGGTGAAGTATGAATATAAAGAGTGCTTTGTTCTGCGCTGTCAAGACAGCCGGTTATGTAATTTTATTTTTTATATTTTTTATGCTTATAAACATTTTCTTTGAGTCTTTTTACAGGGGCAGCCTTTATATGGAGGCTTCCGGTGAGGGGCTTGGAGGAGCTGTATTTGATATATACTATACAAATTCCGAAGAGGAGGCCTTCGGAGAGGGAAAGCACATTTTTTCCGGAATTGAAACGGACGAAAAGGGAAATTTCAGCTTCAATGGCAAAATATCAGCCGTAATGTCAGATCCTTACGGCATAAGGCTCGATCTGGGAGATAAGGCGGGAGGATATGCCAAAATAAGAAGTCTTGTGTACAGTGAAAAGAATATAATGATTGACATTCTGCCGGAGGGGGCTTACGGAGAGCTTTCATACAATGATGCCGAGGTGAGCTATACTGAAAACGGCGGGCTTTCCATAAAAACAACGGGAACAGACCCGTACATCGTTTTCGGCGGCACAGAAGCCGTGGCGGTAAATCACTATACGGAAATTCCTGCGGCTGCTGCGGCTCTTTTTGTGCTGTTTGTATTAAACAGATATCTCAGACTCAAAACCATATATCATACGGCAGGCTCTCTTTTCAGAGAAAGACGGCTTATATTCAACCTTGCCGTAAATGATTTCAAAACAAAATATACAGGCTCATATTTCGGTATAATCTGGGCATTTGTGCAGCCGGTATGCACCATACTTATATTCTGTTTTGTATTTCAGGTGGGGCTAAGAAGCTCCGATGTGGGAAACGTACCTTTCGTGCTGTGGCTCATGTGCGGGCTTGTTCCGTGGTTTTTCTTTTCCGAAGCATGGAATTCAGCCACATTCGCCCTTATGGAATACAGCTATCTTGTAAAAAAGGTTGTTTTCAGGATTCACATACTTCCCCTCGTAAAAATAATATCATCTCTTTTTGTGCATATATTCTTTGTTCTGTTTATGCTGCTTATGTTTTTGATTTATCACATTACCCCGAATATATGCTGGCTGCAGGTGATATATTACAGTTTTTCCATGATAGTCCTTATAATTGCACTGAGCTATATGACGGCATCTTTGGTGGTGTTTTTTAAGGATCTTGGGCAGATTATGAATATAGTTCTTCAGTTCGGTATGTGGCTTACACCCATAATGTGGCAGATAGATATAATACCCGACAGGTTCAGATGGATTTTCAAGCTCAACCCTATGTATTATATCGTACAGGGATACAGAGACAGCCTTATAGGGGGAATTCCTCTGTATAACAATATAAAACAGCTTATGTATTTCTGGATAGTGGTTTCGGCTATGCTTCTTATCGGCTTCATAATCTTCGGCAAGCTTAAAGACCACTTTGCAGATGTACTTTAATTCTGAGAGGTGATATTAATATGGGTTCGTCAGATAATATAATTTATAATATAGATTCATTCAGCTATGATAAAGATAAAAAAGAGGCTTATGTTTCCGGCTGGGTGTTTTCCAAAAAGGAAAATGAAATCGGTATAACCTCAGAGGGAGCAGAGCTTAAGGACATAAAAAGAGAAATAAGATTTGATGTTTATTCTCATTTTGAAGAAAAATACAGATCGGCTAACGACAGCGGCTTTAAGCTGGTTGTTTCCGCTTCGCCAAAACAGACATTTTCAGTGGTTTTTTCAGACGGAGAGGAAAAAAAGAAAGTCAGCCTTAATGTCGGAGAGATAAGCGGCGTTCTTTCTCTGAAGGATAGGATAAAGATTACGCTTTCTTTTATTAATTTTTCTTCCTTCAAAAGGCTTATAGGCTATTCAAGAAAAAACGGGCTTAAGAAAACCTTTGAAAAAATACGTTCCTTAATAGGTTCGGATATGGAAAACAAGGACGATAAAAACCTCTATGAAAAATGGATAAATAAAAATGAAAAATATGACACAAGAAAGGTATCGGAGGATATAAAGGGCTTTGAATATAAACCTCTTATATCTATACTTGTGCCTGTGTATAATGTAGACCTGAAGTGGCTCAGACGGTGTGTGGATTCCGTCAGAGCGCAGTATTACGAAAACTGGGAGCTTTGCCTTGCAGACGATAAGTCCACAAGGGAGGATATAAAGCCTGCAATTCTTGAATATACCCACGCCGACAGCCGGATAAAGGCGGTTTTCAGAGAGGAAAACGGGCATATTTCAAAGGCGACAAACTCTGCCCTGAGCCTTGCCGGAGGCGAATATATTGCACTTCTCGACAATGATGACGAGCTTCCGCCTTTTGCCCTCTATGAGATAGTGAAAGAAATAAACCTCCACCCAGATGCGGATCTTATATACAGTGATGAGGACAAAATCGATACTGAGGGAAACAGAACAGACCCCCATTTCAAGCCGGATTTTTCTCCCCATACTCTTCTTTCAAGCAACTATATTTCACATCTTGGTGTGTACAGAAAAGCCATAGTTGATGAAATCGGCGGCTTCAGAACGGGCTATGAAGGCTCTCAGGACTACGACCTTGTTCTCAGATTTACGGAAAAAACGGATAATATATGCCATATTCCCAAAATATTGTATCACTGGAGGGTTGTTCCCGGTTCTACGGCTCTTGGCGGCGGAGAAAAGTCCTACGCCTATGTTGCGGGGAAAAAGGCTTTGGAGGACGCCGTGAAGCGCAGAGGATATTCGGCTGAGGTCAATTATATTGAGAATATACAATATTATGACCTTGTTTTCAGACCATCGGAGTATGATTTTGTTTCGATTATAATTCCGACCAAAGACAGGGCTGATATGCTTGAAAGGTGCATAAACTCAATATATGAAAAGACAAAGGGCATAGGCTATGAAATAATAGTTGTCGACAACAACAGCAGTGAGGAGGAAACCTTCAGACTTTTTGAAAAATATGAAAATGAAAGGGACAATTTCAGCGTAATAAAGCTTCCCATACCCTTTAATTTTTCAAAAATAAACAACGAGGCAGCAAAGCTTGCCAAGGGAAATCTCATATTGTTTCTGAATAACGACACTGAGGTCATAACCTCCGACTGGCTGTACAGAATGGCAGGCTATGCCGTGAGGGAGGAGGTTGGCTGTGTGGGGGCAAAGCTGTTTTATCCCAATGACACGATTCAGCACGCAGGAGTTCTCCTCGGCGTGGGAGGGGTAGCAAACCACGCAGGGCTGAATGCAGCAAAGAATGACAACGGCTATTTTGCGAGATATTCCATAGCCTATAATTACAGCGCTGTCACTGCCGCCTGTCTTATGATCAGAAAAGAGCTTTTTGAAAGGGTAGGGGGCTTTGAAGAAAAGCTTAAGGTGGCTTTCAATGACATAGATTTCTGTCTGAGGGTTTTAAATGAGGACAAATATAACGTCTATCTTCCTTTGGCACAGCTTTATCATTATGAATCTGTAAGTCGTGGCAAGGAGAATTCTCCCGAAAAAATGAAAAGATTTATGTCAGAAATAAAATATATGAGAGATAACTGGGGAGATGTTCTGGACAACGATAGGTTTTATAACAAAAATTTCTCCAGAGGAGAAGAAATGTTTAAGCTTGACGTATGATTATGGTAAGGAGCTTTGATTATGGCGGAAACTGTAATAAGTGTGAAAAATTTGGAAAAGGTTTACAGGCTTTATGAAAAGCCCATAGACAGACTTAAGGAAAGCCTTGATATTTTCAGAAAAAGCTATCATAAGGAGCATTATGCCCTGAAAAACATAAGCTTCGACATAAAAAAAGGCGAAACCGTAGGCATAATAGGCATAAACGGCGCCGGCAAATCTACACTTCTTAAAATCATAACAGGTGTACTTAAGCCATCTTCGGGAGAACTAAAAATCAATGGCAGAATTTCGGCTCTTCTGGAGCTTGGGGCAGGCTTTAATATGGATTACACCGGCATAGAGAATATATATCTCAACGGTACAATGATGGGCTATACGAAGGAAGAAACAGAGGCAAGGCTTGATGATATACTGAGCTTTGCTGATATAGGCGATTTTGTATATCAGCCCGTCAAGACATATTCCAGCGGTATGTTTGTGCGCCTTGCTTTTGCGGTGGCTGTGAATATAGATCCGGAGATACTTATTGTGGACGAGGCTCTTTCCGTGGGAGATGTTTTTTTTCAGGCAAAGTGCTACAACAAATTTGAGGAGTTCAAAAAACAGGGAAAGACAATTCTGCTTGTTACCCACAGTATGGGCTCCGTTCTGAGATATTGCGACAGGGTTATACTTCTCAACAAGGGTGAAAAGCTTGCGGAGGGAACACCTGCCGATATGGTCGATCTTTATAAAAAGGTTCTGGTAGGCTCTGAGGACGCAGAAAAAACAGAGCTTGAGGAAACAGCCCCTCCCGAACAGGAGGGGAGCTTATGGAAAGAAAAGCTTATATTAAATCCCGTGCAGAACGACTACGGAAACGGTACAGCGGAAATAACCGACTTTGCTCTATGTGACAGCAGGGGCAGAATAACCAACCAGATAGAAAAGGGGAGCGACTTTACCATAAAAATGAAGGTGAGGTTCAGAAGCCCCGTAAGTGACCCTATATTTGCCTTTACCATAGTGAATTTGCAGGGTGTCGATGTAACGGGAACAAACACGATGTATGAAAAAGCTCCCATAAAGCCTGTTAAGGCAGGAGATGAAATAACGGTCTGCTTCAGGCAGAAAATGGATATACAAGGTGGAGAATATCTGTTAAGTCTTGGCTGTACAGGCTTCAGGGACGGAGAATTTACGGTTTATCACAGGCTTTATGAGGTATGCAGTATAACGGTTCTGTCGGACAAGAATACAGTTGGCTTTTATGATATGAATTCTGAGGTAACTATCAGACAGTGAGGTGATATTATGTCGGCAAAAACGGAAAAAATAGGAAATATATGTCTGAATCTGAGCTTTTACGGAGGAAAGGATCTTTACAGTGACGGGAGTACGGAAGATGAGCTTCTTGAAATAGTAAAGGAGCATGGTGAAGATGAATATGAAAGCATAATAAACGACCGTTATAGCTGGCCCTTGTTCTATCACCTTTCGCCCTACCGTGGGAACGTAATAGAATGGATAGACTTCAGTGGGTCCGTTTTGGAGGTGGGCGCAGGCTGCGGAGCCGTAACGGGAGTTATAGCGGACAAGGCTGACAGAACAGTCTGCATAGAGCTTTCAAAAAAAAGAAGCACAATAAATGCATACAGACACAAAAACAGAAAGGGCATAGAGATATATGTGGGCAATTTTGAAGATGTAAGCAAGGGGTTTGATGAAAAATTCGACTTTGCTACGCTTATAGGCGTATTGGAATACGGCGGACTTTATATAAGCTCCTCCGAGCCTTGCAGGGATTTTCTGTCCGCCATAAAAAAGCTTCTTAAGCCCGGCGGCAGAGTTGTCATAGCCATAGAAAATAAAATAGGTATGAAATATTGGGCAGGCTGCAGTGAGGATCATACAGGCAGATATTTTGATTCTGTGGAAAACTATCCTTCCGGCGGCGGCATCAGAACATTCAGCCGCAGAGAGCTTAAGGATATTCTTACAGAAGCCGGCTTCGGAAATTTAAGCTTTTATTATCCTTACCCCGACTATAAATTTGCCTCTGTAATATACAGTGACGGCTGTCTGCCAAAAAAAGGAGAGCTTAACAACAATATGAGGAATTTCGACAGAGAGCGCCTTGTGCTGTTTGACGAAAAAAAGGCCTTTGACACGATTATAGACGCAGATCTTTTTGCCGAATTTTCAAATTCCTTTCTTGTTATAGGGGAGGCATTGTGATATGAAGACTTTATATTCAAAATATTCAAATGAAAGAAGAAAAGAATTTTCTATCAAGACAGTTATTGCGGAAACCAACGGGCTGAGAGAGGTAATAAAGTATCCCGCCTGCCATGTGAGCCGCGGACATATAGAAAGGCTTGTTTCAAGCGGAAACAAAATAAACGGCTTTCTGGGCGAAAGCGGCTTCAGGTCGGCTCCCTGTCGGGAAAAGAACGGCGGCGTAAGCTTTGATTTCATAGAGGGTAAAACCCTTGAGGAATTTTTTGAGGAACTTTGCGACAACGGCAGAGTGGAGGAGGTTTACCGCTATATGGCAGAGTTCAAAAAAAGGCTTATGGAAAACAGCCATGTCGTAAGCTTTAAGCCCTGTGATGAATTCAAGCATATTTTCGGAGCTCTGAATACGGATAAGGAGCTGCACGCCGCCGATTTCAGTTGTCTTGACCTTGTTTTCGGAAACATAATAATAAGGGAAAATGAAATTTACATCATAGACTATGAGTGGTGCTTTGATTTTCAGATACCTGTTGAGTATATTGTTTACAGAGCGATAAACAACTACATTGTTCTGAATCAAAGGGAGGCTCTTTTTAAGGATATATATGAATATATAGATATAGACGAGGAGCTGCGAAGCATTTTTGACGGCTTTGAAAAAGGCTTTCAGTCATATGTCAGAGGAAACGCTGTTGTTCTGAGGGATTTCTATGAAGAAAACAGAAAAGACTATTATCCCCTTGAAAATATTCTTGAGTTTATAAACCCGAATGAAAAAATTCAGATCTATTACAGCATGGGCGGCGACTTCTGTGAAATTGAGGGACTGAAAAAAAATTACAGAAGTGAAACAAGGCTTGAAATAGATATACCTGTCTATGAGGGCGTAAGAACCATACGCCTTGATCCCAGCGACAATGGCTGCGTGGTTATTATGGAAAATGTATATGCCACAGGAGAGGAGCCGGATTACAGACCCGAAATCATATCAAACGGCTATGAAAGAGAGGGAATATTCTTTTTCGGGGAAAATGATCCACAGCTTCATTTCATAAATCTGAAGGAGGGAACAAAGCTTATACACATAGAATACCAGATAAGCCCCTTAAACGACATTGCAGGAAAAAGAATAGGCGAGCTTGCAAGGGCATATAACGATGAGGTCATAAGGGCGGCAACCATAAACCACAGGCTTAATCTTGCCAATATAGAAATGAATAATCAGAAAAACGAATTTTTACGGCACGAAGGAGAGCTTAACGAAAGCATCATCGCAAAAGATGCAGAAATATCGGCACTGAAAGCCGAAAACGAAAGACAGGCAAGCTACATTTCAGATATAGAAAACAGCAAAGGTTGGAAAGCCATCGTAAAAATAAGAAAGCTATTGGGTAGAGGATAAAAAAAGACTGCTGCAAAATATACAAGGGTATATAAAACAGCAGCCTTTTTTAAATATCTGATAATTGTTCTGTCAGCAGAAAAAGTTAAGAAAATCTTAATAGTTATATGTAATAAAAATAAATTTTTTTGTTCTAGAATAAAACCATGACATATATATGCCGGTTAAATGATGAGGAGGTAATTATGTATAAAATACTTATTGTTGACGATGACAGGGAAATTGTCGAAAGCATAGCCATATTTCTGAAAAATGAGGATTATGGGGTCATAAAGGCGTATGACGGATATTCGGCTCTTGATATTGTAATGTCGGAGAATATCGCCCTTATTATACTTGACATAATGATGCCAAGGCTTGACGGCATACAGACGCTTCTCAGGATAAGGGAAAGCAAAAATATACCCATAATTCTTTTAAGTGCAAAGGGTGAGAGCAGCGACAAAATTCTGGGGCTTACGGCAGGGGCGGACGATTATGTCACAAAGCCTTTCGACCCCTCCGAGCTTATGGCAAGGGTAAAATCACAGTTAAGGCGCTATACAAGACTGGGAGCTATGGAAAAGTCCGATTCCAAACTGGAAATAGGGGGAATTTCCATTGATACCGAGGCAAAAACAGTAGCCGTGGACGGAGAAAGCGTACATCTTACGCCCATAGAATACAAAATACTGGTTCTTCTTTCAAAAAGTCCGGGCAGAGTTTTTTCGGCGAATGAGATTTACGAAAGAGTATGGAACGGCGAACAGGCGGTAAACGATTCTTCAATAGCCGTCCACATAAGGCACATAAGGGAAAAAATTGAAATAAACCCCAAAGAGCCGAGATATCTCAAGGTCGTATGGGGAATAGGCTATAAAATGGAAAGGGGCTGAAATTATATGAAAAAACTTTTTTATTCACGCTTTACAAAGCTTATAGTGTTTATTGTCTGTCTTGTGGTTATATCCTGTTTTGTGAGGGATACGGGGATGGTTCTCAATTCCAACGGCTTCAACACTATGCTGGAGGAGGATTTTGCGGACAGCCGTTTCTTTCGGGATAAGTGTATTGATGCAACATTTACTGTCAGCAATGCCATAGACGATATAATTCTGAACGGAGATAAATCCGGTCTTGAGGGGCTTGACTTTGATTTTGTGAAGTATTTTATCAGCATAAACGGCGATACATATTCAAATTATCCCATGAGCAGCAGAAGCTATATGGAATTGGATTCCTTTTGGGTGTTTGAAAAATCCGGAGAGGGATATTATGACAACAGCAGCTACGGCAGATATTACAATTCGACCTTTTCCGAGCCTTATTTTACAACCGAAGAATATAAGCCCAAGGATTTGAAGGTATATCTGGGCTTTTCGACAGACGCATTTGCAGAGGAAAGGGAAAGCTGGCAGAATGAAAAGGACAATGTATGCAATTATCTGTACAGGCTGCTGATATATGCCGGACTTCTTATACTGAGCATACTCTATTTTACAATTGCGGCAGGACGCAGAGGCAGGGACAATGAAATACACCTTTTGTTTTTTGACAATGTATTTGCCGAGATAATAGCTGCGGTTATGCTGACAGTCGGTATAACGGGGTGCATACTGTCGGCGCTGCTGCTTATGGAGGGGGCATATTATACTAAGTTTACGAGATTTGACATATATCTCCTCAATCTGTCCATAATTACAACAGAGCTTACATTTGCGGCGGAGCTTGCCATGTGGCTTTCATTGGTAAGAAGCTTCAAGGCAAAAAAGCTTTTCAGACGCTTTATTGTTTTCCGTTCGGTTTCATATATATTCGGAAAGATAAAAGGTCTTTTGTCCGCATATTCCCTGACAGGGCTGTTCGGAGGTATATTGAAGGCTGCCGCAAGACCCTTTGCGGGAATTTACGAGAATGTGAGGAGGATAGTATCTTCAAGCATAGGCAGGCTTGTTTTCGTATGGGTGAGCGTCCTCAGTGCAGCCTATACCCTTTGTATACTTCTTATGTTTTTATCCGAACTTGAAGCCTTTTGGCTGATAGGCTTTCCCGTGGTATTTATATTGGCGCTGAGGGTTTCCGCCAAATATTTAAAGGACTTTGAAGAGGTAAGAAAGGGCATATCCGAAATAAAGGGCGGAAATACGGCATATAAGATTCCCGAACTCAAAAGCAGATTTTTTACGGCTATGGCTGAGGACGTAAACTCAATAGGGGAGGGAATGGCTCTTTCCGTTGAAAAAAGCGTAAGGTCTGAGAGAATGAAAGCGGAGCTTATCACCAATGTATCTCACGATCTGAAAACACCCCTTACCTCCGTGATCAGCTTTTCAAAACTCCTTACGGAACAAAAACTGCTGCCGGAGGAGGCAAACGACTATGCGCGCATAATATATGACAAAAGTCTTAGGCTCAAAAATCTCACAGACGACCTTTTCGACATTTCCAGAATACGAAGCGGAAACGAGGTCATGAACCTTGAAAAAATAGATTTGTGTCTGCTTATAAGGCAGAGTATGGCGGAGTATGAAAGGGCGGCGGAAGGTTCGGGGCTTGAATTCATAGTCGACCTGCCTGCTGAGGGAGCAGCCGTAAACGCCGACGGCAAAAAGCTTTCACGGGTTTTCGGAAATCTCATAGACAACACTATAAAATACGCCATGAAGAATACGAGGGTATATATATCCGTTTTCAGAAATGAAAACAATGTCATATTTGAAATAAAGAATATATCGGCGCTGAGAATAAAAAAATCGGCTGAAGAAATAACCGGTCGTTTTGTGAGGGGAGATGAGGCACGTTCCACAGAGGGAAGCGGACTGGGGCTTGCAATTGCCAAAAGCTATGCCGAGGCAAACGGGGGCAGGTTCATTCTTACAATAGACGGTGATTTGTTCAAGGTAGGAATAGAATTCACAGCAATCTGATAACGAAAAAAGGGCGGACTGCCAAGCCTTGCAGTCCGCCGTATTATTTTTAATCGAGTATTTCAAGTGCCTTTGCAAGCTGAATATCCTTTGACGGGTCTATTACGGCTTTGCTGTCCTTAAGAGGGGGCAGAACAAAGCCTTCGGGGGCAAATATCTCATAGTCGGGGGTTATGCCCTTGCCCTGTATACATATTCCATTCGGTGTGTAATATTTTGCCGTAGTCAGCTTGACGGCGCTGCCGTCCCTCAGTGTATATGTATCCTGCACAACGCCCTTGCCGAAGGTGGTCGTACCTACGATTTTTCCTGCGCCAAAGTCCTTGACAGCCCCTGTAAGAACCTCCGAAGCAGATGCGGAGCCGGAATTGACAAGCACGGCTATGGGGATATCAAGGCAGTTTTCATCGGATTCATAATATTTCTTTTCGCCGTTTTTATATTCTATATAGGTTATCGTCCCCTTGGGGAGTATTACATCGGCTATTTCCTTTACCACATTCAGAAAGCCGCCGGGATTGTTTCTCAGGTCAATAACAAGGGAGTCCATACCCTTAAGAGAGGTCAGAGCCTCCCTAAATGCCTCGGCTGTGTTCGCCTCAAATTCCGTTATTCTGATATAGCCTGTGTTGTTGTCCGCCATGCAATAGCTGACAGAGGGAACATTTATATTTTCGGGAGTTATATCCGCTTCAATGAGGTCTGTGCTTCCCCGTTTCAGACAGAACCTTATGCTGCCCTTTGTGTTTTTGATAAAGCCGACAGCGTCCTTATAGCTTTGTGTATCCTTTATCTCTATATCTCCTGCTTTATATATAACATCTCCCGTCAGAAGTCCCGCTTTTGCGGCAGGGGAGTCGGTAAACACATCGCTTATCTCCATCTGTCCGTCATTGTTCATAAATATTTTAATGCCTATGCCCATATATGCGCCGTCCAGTCCCTCTTTGAAGGCACTGAACTGCTCCTTTGTCATATATGTGGAATATCTGTCCCCAAGCCCCGCCACATAGCCTGCGTACATATATTCCTTCAGCTCTTCTCCGTCAACGTCCTCTGCAAAATTGTTTTCCACAAGCTTTTCAATCGCCTTTATTTTTGTGCTTTCAGGTATTCTGTTTCCTGCAAGCTCTATTGCTGTTTTTGAGGTATGTATGGCAAGAAATACAATACAGGCGGTGAAAAAACCCAAAACAAAGCTTTTTTTGTTCAACATAATTTCCCTTCTTTAAAACATTTATTATATTAGTTATATGCTTATATTTATATTATATTACATTTTACTCCCGAAATCATTAAAAAGAAATTATATATGCCTATGTAATTTTTGCCTGTGCAAAACCCCGTGGAGGCTATCCACGGGGCGAATGAATCAATTCATATCTCTGTTTACATCGAATATATCAAGCTTATCCTGATTTATTTCCTTTTCCATTACCTCGCACATTGCTTCAACGGTATCCATAGCCGTTATAATGGTGATGGAGCTTTCAACAGCGGTACGGCGGATTTTAAAGCCGTCCGAATTGGCGTTGTTTGCTTTTCTCGGAATGTCGATTATAAGGTCGATAACACCGCTTCGTATAACGTCAAGCACGTTGGGAACACCTTCGCTTATTTTCTTGACCGTCTGAACCCTTATACCGTGCTTTTTCAGACAGTTTGCCGTTCCCTCAGTGGCAATAAAGCGGCAGCCCATATCGGCAAACCTCTTTGCTATGGGAGCAAAATTTTCCTGTTCCTTTGTGGTGACTGTGGCAAGTATGGTGCTTCCGCTTTCGGGCACTGTCATACCTGCGGCTATAAAGCCCTTATAGAGAGCATTATGAAGATTATAGCCTACACCCAGAACCTCTCCCGTTGAGCGCATTTCGGGACCGAGAGAAACCTCGACCTTCGGCAGCTTCTCTGTGGAGAACACAGGAACCTTAACGGCAACCACCTTTGACTCGGGAGCAATAGCCGTTCCGTAGCCCATATCCCTGAGCTTTTTGCCAAGCATTACCCTTGTCGCTATATCTATAACAGGCACTCCCGTAACCTTTGTGATGTAAGGCACTGTTCTTGAGGAGCGTGGATTTACCTCTATTATGTTAAGCTCGCCCTTATATTCTATAAACTGTATGTTTATCATACCTATAACGTCAAGGGCAACGGCTATTCTCCTTGTTTCGTCCATTATAGCCTGCTTTATTCCGTCGGAGATGTGCTGGGGAGGATATATGGATATACTGTCGCCCGAATGGACGCCGGCACGCTCCAAATGCTCCATAATTCCCGGTATATATACGTCCTCGCCGTCACAGATGGCGTCAACCTCTATTTCACGTCCGCCGAGATATCTGTCTATAAGCACGGGATTTTTGCTGTCCTTATAGAAGGCTTCTTCGAGATACTGCACAAGCTCGGCTCTGTTGTGGGTAATCTCCATACCCTGTCCGCCGAGAACGTAAGAGGGGCGCACAAGAACGGGGAATCCCAGATTATCGGCAACTTCTATGCCCTCGTCAACGCTCCATACACCTTTGCCCTTCGGACGCTTTATTTTGAGCTTTTCAAGTACGAGGTCAAACTTTTCCCTGTCCTCGGCTGCGTCAATATCCTTTGCCTTTGTGCCGAATATTTTTATGTTGTATTCGTCAAAGAATTTGGCAAGCTTGATTGCCGTCTGTCCGCCAAACTGGAGTATAACGCCAAGGGGCTTTTCTCTTTCCACAACATTCAGAACGTCCTCCTCCGTAAGAGGCTCGAAGTAAAGCCTGTCGGAGGTGTCGAAGTCGGTGGAAACTGTTTCGGGGTTGTTGTTTACTATAATAGTTTCTATGCCGGCTTTTTTAAGCGCCTTTACACAGTGTACCGAGCAGTAGTCAAATTCTATGCCCTGACCTATTCTTATGGGACCCGAACCTATAACCATTATCTTCCTGTTGTCGGAAACCTTTACCTCGTCCTCATCATCATAGGTGGAATAATAATATGGCGTAACCGCTTCAAATTCTCCTGCGCAGGTATCAACCATTTTGAAAACAGGCATTATGTCCCATTCCTTGCGCAGCTTATATATATCGGGAGGCTCACACTTCAGCATTTTCGCAATTGCCTTGTCCGAGAAGCCCAGCTTCTTGTATGTTTCAAGGGTAGGTTTGTCAAGCTCTTCAAGCTTAAGCTGTTTAAGCTCCTCCTCCATTTCCACAAGATGTTTGATTTTCTCCACAAAGAAAAGGTCCATACCCGTTATCTGACATACCTTTTCGATTTTGTAGTTTCTTCTGAGCATTTCCGCAAGGTCGAAAAGTCTTTCGTCATCGGGAGAAACAACGCTTTTCTTAAGCTCCTCCAATGTCTTTTTCTTTGAGGATACTCTTTCAAGCCCATACTGACCTATTTCAAGAGAACGTATGCCCTTTAACAGAGCCGCCTCGAAGGATGAGCCTATTGACATTATCTCACCCGTAGCCATCATCTTTGTGCCAAGCTGTCTTTTTGCGCCGAAAAACTTGTCGAAAGGCCATCTTGGGAACTTAAGCACGCAGTAGTCTATGGTAGGCTCAAAGCAAGCCGTTGTCTTGCCCGTAACAGCGTTGGGTATTTCGTCAAGATTATAGCCCAGAGCGATTTTTGAAGCCACCTTTGCTATGGGATAGCCGGTTGCTTTGGAGGCAAGAGCGGAGGAACGGCTCACACGGGGATTTATTTCTATAACAGCGTATTTATAGCTGTTGGGGTCGAGGGCAAACTGTATGTTGCAGCCGCCCTTTATCTCTATGGAGCTTATTATATTTATGGCTGCCGTACGGAGCATCTGATATTCCTTATCCGAAAGGGTAAGGGCAGGGGCAACAACTATCGAGTCGCCTGTATGGACTCCCACAGGGTCTACGTTTTCCATAGAGCAGATGGTGATGCAGTTGCCTGCGCCGTCACGCATTACTTCAAATTCTATTTCCTTCCAGCCTGCTATGCTCTTTTCTATAAGGCACTGACCCACACGGCTCAGGTGAAGTCCCTGTGTGAGTATGCTTCTCAGCTCGGACTCGTTTTTGCAGATGCCGCCGCCTGTGCCGCCAAGGGTATAGGCAGGTCTGACGACAACGGGAAAGCCTATGGAATAGGCATACTCAACGCCGTCCTCCACGCTTGTAACGATATCCGATTCGACAATAGGCTGATTTGTTCTTTCCATAAGGCTTTTGAACTTATCTCTGTCCTCGCCTTCTTTTATTGATTCTATGGAGGTTCCTATTACGTTGACGTGATATTTGTCAAGAATTCCGCTGTCATACAGCTCGCAGGAAAGGT
Organism: uncultured Clostridia bacterium; assembly: GCA_947627855.1. Lineage (GTDB taxonomy): Bacteria > Bacillota > Clostridia > Lachnospirales > CAG-274 > JAJQCI01. The sequence continues at coordinate 60,242 of CANQXR010000002.1, read as the reverse complement.
TAAGTCCCGTCTGACCGCCCATACCTGCAATAATTGAGTCGGGGCGCTCCTTTGCGATAACCTTTTCAACAAAATCTATGGTAAGAGGCTCTATATATGTATAGTGCGCCATACCTATATCGGTCATTATTGTGGCTGGATTTGAATTTATAAGCACAACCTCAATGCCTTCCTCTTTTATCGATCTGCAAGCCTGTGTGCCCGAATAGTCAAACTCGGCAGCCTGTCCTATTACAATAGGACCGGAGCCAATTACAAGAACCTTTTTAATGGAATTATCTTTAGGCATTATTTCTTGCTCCTTCCGTCATTTTAATTATTTTGCCAAACAGGAACTGTACGTCCAGAGGTCCGGGGGAAGCTTCGGGGTGGAACTGCACCGTAAATATGGGCTTTGTTTTATGTCTTATTCCCTCTATGGAGTTGTCGTTTATATTTATAAAGGACGCTTCAACGTCGTCGGGAAGATCGCATACCACAAATTCATGGTTCTGGGAGGTTATATATATCCTTCCCGTAGACAATTCCCTCACAGGGTGGTTTCCGCCGTGATGACCGAATTTAAGTCTTTTTGTATTGCAGCCCAAAGCCCTCGCCACGATCTGATTTCCGAGACAGATTCCAAGAATAGGCATATCGGCAGCTATAAATTCCTTCACCGTTTCCACAACTGTCTGTATGTCCGCAGGATCTCCGGGGCCGTTTGCAAGGAAGATAGCGTCAGGCTTACACTCCATTACCTCCTTTGCAGGTGTAAAGGCAGGGAAAACGGTGAGCTTGCAGCCGGCTTTCTGAAATTCCCTTAAAATGCTGAGCTTTATGCCGAAATCCAGTACGGCGAAATGTATGCCCTTTCCGTTTATAACATATTTCTCCGGCGTAGTAACCTCCTCAACGGCGTGCTTGTTTGTATATGTGTTGAATTTCTGCTTTATCTGACTTTCCGTAAGGTCGGCTGCACGGGTGGTTATTATGCCTTTCATGGTGCCGTTGTCACGGAGAACTCTTGTGAGCATTCTTGTGTCTATGCCCTCAAGCCCCATTATTTTATGCTGCTTAAGAAATCCGTCAATATCCATTTCGCAGCGCCAGTTGTTGGGATAGTCACATTTTTCCTTTACAATAAAGCCTTTGAGGAATGGCTTTCTGCTTTCCATATCCTCAAGGTTTATGCCGTAATTGCCTATAAGCGGGAATGTCATAACAACTATCTGTCCGGCATAGGAAGGGTCTGTAAGAGTTTCCTGATAGCCTGTCATATTTGTTGTGAAAACAACCTCTCCCACCGTTTCTTTGATATAGCCGAACGCCTTACCCACAAAGGTCTGTCCGTTTTCAAGAATGAGAGCGGCTTTAACCGTCTTTTTTAACATCAGATACATCTCCTTAAATCATTTTTCATATCGAGGCAGGCTTGTCTTGCCGCCATAGCGAAATCTTTTTCATCGTTGAAGCATACATTGTATTTGTCTTTCATATGAGCCGCAATTATACCCCTTGAGGAGTTGACAACTGCGCCTATGCCGTCCCTGAAGCACACTGCAAGATCCTCCGCTGTTCCGCCCTGAGCGCCGTAGCCGGGTACAAGGAAGAATGTATGGGGCATAATTTCACGGAGCCTTGCGGCCTGCTCTTTATGGGTCGCTCCCACAACTGCGCCTACGCAGGAATAGCCATATTTGCCTATCATATCACTGCCCCATTTTTCTATAAGACCGGCTACATGCTCATATAAGGGTCTGCCGTCACATATAAGATCCTGAAGCTCGCCGCTGTTGGGGTTTGAGGTTTTGGCAAGGACAAACACACCCTTTTCATATATTTTGCAGTCTTTGAGGAAGGGCGTTATGGAGTCGGAGCCGAGGTAGGGGTTAAGCGTTATGAAGTCGTGGTCAAAGCCCGGAAAATCCTCGCCCCTTATATCCGTACAGCCCAGATGTGCATCGGAGTAGGCCTCGGCGGTCGAGGCTATGTCGCTTCTCTTTATATCGCCTATTACAACAAGCCCTCTCATTTTGGCATATTCCACAGTTGACTCATACACCTTTATGCCCTCTACGCCATATCTTTCATACATAGCTATCTGTGGCTTTACCGCAGGTACTATGTCGTATATGGAGTCTATTATCTTCTTATTGAATTTATACAGGGACTTTGCCGCCGCTTTTTTGGTGACTCCGTATTTCATAAAATATTTTTCTGTAATATATTCGGGAACATAGGAAAGTCTTGGGTCAAGTCCCACTACGATAGGGTTGCCTTTTTCCTTGATTTTTTCAATCAGTATGTCTATTATCATTATAGCCCTCCTTATTATCTCTTCATAAGTACGCCGTTTTCAACAACCGTTTCTCCGCCGACAATTGTATATAATATTCTGCCCTTTACCTTCATACCGCCAAAGGGAGTGTTTTTCGCCTTTGAAACCATATCCTCCGTATCTATTATATATTCTTCATCGGGGTCGGCTATTGTAATGTCCGCAATGGAGTTTTCGCTGAGATTTCCCTTATCTATGCCCAATATTCCGGCTGGGTTTGCGCTCATTTTCTCAACAAGCTGATAAGGCGTGAGATATCCTCCCGAAACAAGAACGGTATTTGCAAGGGGGAAGGAGGTTTCAAGTCCTATTATGCCGTTAAGTGCAAGCTGGAATTCACAGTTTTTCTCATCGGAATGATGAGGAGCATGGTCTGTGGATATAACCTCTATTGTTCCGTCGGAAAGCGCCTGTCTTATAGCCTCCCTGTCCGCCTTTGAGCGCAGCGGCGGAGCCATTTTGTAATTTGCATCATAATCTGTGATATCCTCATCGCAGAGAGTGAAGTGGTGGGGCGTTGCTTCCGCAGTGACGTCAACTCCTCTCTCCTTTGCCTGTCTTATAAGCTCAACGGAGCCTGCCGTGCTTATATGGCACAGGTGAAGGGGAGTTTTTGTACTGTCCGCAAGAATCATATCCCTTGCCGCAATAACCTCCTCGCTGTCGTTTGAGATGCCTGCAAGTCCCATAAAAGCGGCTCTTTCTCCGGCGTTCATCTGTCCCTTTCCCGTAAGGGAGGGATCCTCACAGTGGTCGAATATGGGAAGTCTGAACATAGATGCATATCTCATTGCGTTTTTCATAAGTCCGGCATTCATTACGCTTTTGCCGTCCTCTGAAAGAGCGCATATTCCGGCACGCGCCATTCTGCCTATGTCCGAAAGCTCTTCTCCCTTCATTCCCTTTGATATAGAGCCTATGGGCAGCACGTTCACTATTCCCGCACGCTGTGCCTTCAGCTTTATAAACTCCACAACTATGTCGTTGTCACATACAGGCTCTGTGTTGGGCATACAGCAGACAGTCGTGAAGCCGCCCATTGCCGCCGCTCTTGAGCCTGTCCTTATGGTTTCCTTCCTTTCAAAGCCCGGCTCACGGAAATGCACATGAAGGTCAATAAGCCCCGGCATTACCCATTTGCCCGATGCATCTATTATTTTGTCGCAGTCGTCGTCTATGCTTTTGCTGACCTTGCCTATCCTGTCGTCAACAACCAGCACATCGAGTATTTCGTCCCTGTTGTTCGCAGGATCTATAACCCTGCCGCCCTTTATAAGCAGTTTCATAACATACCTCCCATCATAAATCGGGATTTGCCTCATAGAGCAGCTTAAGTATAGCCATTCTTACGGCAACTCCGTTTTTGACCTGTATATTTATAACGGAATTTTTTCCGTCAATTACATTTGAAGTGAACTCAACGCCTCTGTTCACAGGACCGGGATGCATAACGAGGGCGTTAGGCTTTGCATATTTCAGAAGATCGCTGTTTATGCCGTACAGTGTGGAATATTCCCTTGTATTGGGGAAGGGCATATTCTTCTGTCTTTCAAACTGAACCCTCAGCCCCATAACCACGTCTGCGTCTGCAATTGCGCCCTTTATGTCGCTTGTCACTTCTACGCCGAGGGCTTTCATACTTCCCGAAATAAGCGTTGAAGGACCGGCAAGGGTGACTTTCGCACCAAGTCTGACAAGTCCGAAGGCGTTGCTCCTTGCAACTCTCGAATGGCTTATATCGCCAAGTATAACGACCTTAAGCCCCTCGAAGCCTCCCATATAGTCATATATGGTATACATATCCAGAAGTGCCTGTGTGGGGTGTTCGTTTGTTCCGTCACCTGCATTTATTACGCAGGCTCTCACATTTTTTGCAAGAACAGCCGCAGCCCCCGTCATCTGATGGCGCATGATCATAAACTTGACACCCATTTTGTCTATGTTAAGCCCTGTGTCTATAAGGCTTTCGCCCTTGTTTACGCTGCTTGTTGCCACTCCGAGATCCTGCACGATTCCGCCGAGATATGCGCCCGCAAGCATAAATGACGTTTTTGTTCTTGTGGAATTTTCATAAAAAAGAGTAACTATGCTTGCCTTGTTGAGAGTCTGATCACGAAGAGCGGGATTATCTATCTTTTTTTTCATACCTCTTGCTTCGTCAAGAATTTCCATAATAGTTTCCCTGCCGAGATCCCTTAAGCCGAGCAGATCCTTTCCTTTGTACATATACGACCTCCCCCTTTATAAAAAGGCATTAAAAAAGACAAATAAATGAAAATAAATATCATCTAAATGTCTTGATTTCAAAAGATTTTATTGAACTAAAAGAAGAACCAAAAAAAATGTATTTCTGAATGGTAGAAGTGAAACATTTCATATATAGCCCTCCTTTGATATGTTAGTATATATATTATCAAAATTTCTTATTTTTGTCAAGGCAATAGGACGATTTTAAAAATTTACGTCTATTCGCCCAAAGAAAAGGTTATAAAAGCAAAAATATTGTTGAAAAACACAAAAGGCTGCGCCGCATAGGCACAGCCGGAACGGAGACGATGGGATTCGAACCCATGAGCCTAAAAGAAGGCTACTTGATTTCGAGTCAAGCTCGTTATGACCACTTCGATACGTCTCCACATATGCGGATAACAGGACTTGAACCTGCACTCACAAGGAACCAGATTCTAAGTCTGGCGCGTCTGCCAATTCCGCCATATCCGCCTGTAATTATAGATTATACTATTTTGCGCCCGAAATGTCAATCCAAAATTTTTCAGAGGGAAATAACCGCCGCTCCGACTATTATAAAGAAAACGCCCACAGCCTTTTTGGCAGTTATATTTTCTTTGAGTATGAAATATGACAGAATCATGGTCCATATATATGTGATGGACGTAAGGGGAAGCACTATGGAATAGTCGAGGAATCTCAGTATAATTATATTGAGCACGGAAGATGCAAAATAGAGAAAGCCGCCCATATAGAAGCTTGAGTTTCTGAGATATCCCACAATCCCCTCCGAGGAGGAGGCACGCTTCAGAAACAGGGACGCCGCCGCCCCCAAAAACGTCATCAGAAAAAGCGCCGGCAGACAAATCAGATAAATCATTCCTCATCACCCCACGCAATAAACAGCACGCCTGCCATAATGGCGGCTACGCCAATAATTTTGAACACCGTTATGGTTTCACCGAGAACAGACGCCGCAAGAACGATTCCCAGAACATAATTCAGGCTGAGTATGGGCTGGAGAACCGAAAGCCTGCCGAACCTGTACGCCATAATCATAAGAAGAGCGCCCACGCCATAGAGCACAAAGCCCATAAGCATAATAAGTATGCCCTGTTCCGCCGACATCTTCCACAGAAGCTGCCCTGTGCAGGCAAAACAGGAGGACATTATCATAAGCAGTATTCCTTTTCTGTTTTTCTTAAGAGCCGACAACATAAAATTTCTCCTTTGCTTTTTATTACAACAAACAGAGTATACTTTATTTTTTTTCAAAAGTCAACATAATATTATTGAAAATAAAACCTGAGCTGTGGTATTATTAATTATTATCGGGAAAGGAGCTTTAATATGGAAAGAATAAAGGAACAAATGGCATTTCTTATTGAAACGGAAAAGCTGAAGGAGGTTTTCAGACACTCCATGCTTGAATCAAAAAGACGGGAGAACGATGCGGAGCATTCGTGGTCGCTGTGTATGTACGCCCTTGTTCTGGAGGAATATGCCGATGAGGGAACGGACATATTCAAGTGTATGAAAATGGTTCTTATACACGACTTGGTGGAGATATACGCAGGCGACACCTATCTGTATGACGAGAAGGGCAGACAGGACAAGGCGGAAAGGGAGAGAAAAGCGGCGGACAGGCTCTTTGACGCTCTGCCCCAAAAGGGTGAGGAGCTTAAAAGGCTGTGGCTCGAATTTGACGAAAACCTTACCAAGGAGGCAAGATTTGCAAACATACTCGACCGTTTTCAGCCTGTTGTGCTGAATTTTCTTGCCGAGGGCATTCCATGGACGGAAAACAATATCACAAAGGAAATGGTTCTTGAAAAGGGCAGGGAAAGCATTCTTAAGGCAGACAGCCCTATACGCAGCTTCTATCTTGGCTTATTGGAGGAAAGTGAAAAAAGGGGATATTTATAAATTCATAAATCCTCCGCTTATAAAATATATTATTACAAAACACATAAGCGGAGGAGAATATGAAAATGTTGAAAAGAGGTATGGCGCTGTTGTTTGCAGGCTGTCTGCTGCTTACGGGCTGCGCAGGAGATGAGGAGATATCCGATTATGACAGAATACACAGACGACTTGCCGATATGACGGGGTATAAAGCAAGGTGTGAGGTTACATATTATTCCGATATGACGGAAAGCACTTACAGCACTCTCCAGACTGCCGACAGCAGCGGAAGATACAGAATAGAAGCCCTGGAGCCGGAAAAATCCGACGGAATATCGATTTTGTTTGACGGAGATATGATTTGGCTGTATAATCCAAGTATAAGAAGCAGAATACAGGTCGCTTCGGGAGAAAACGACAAAAGGCGTGAGATAGTGCTTTTTACATTTCTGAAAAACGAGGCGCTTTCGGGGGAGGAAACGACTGTTGCCGTATCGTCCTCGGAGGGAGAAAAATATCTTACCCTTGAAGCCGCCATACCGGGAGACGACCCCCTTTACAGCAGCGAAAAGCTTTTCGTTGACATAAAAAGCGGCGACCCCGAAAGGCTTGAAATATACGACGAAAAGGGAAAAGCGCACGTTGTGGAGGAATTTGACAGATTTGAATACAATCCCGAATTTATGGGCAATGAATTCAAAATCTCCGCTATGCTTCAGAAATAAAGAGGTGTAAAAAATGGTTGACTGCAAAAGAGAAAGAGTATGGGCGGAAATAGACCTTGACAGGCTCGCCCAAAACGTGAAAAACATAAAAGCCGCCGTGCCGGGAAGGCTTATGGCGGTGGTAAAGGCTGACGCATACGGACACGGCGCCGCCGAAACAGCCGAAGTCTGCCTGAATTCCGGTGCTGACTGTCTTGCCGTTGCAAACATAGACGAGGCGGAAAGTCTGAGGAGAAAGGGCATAAATTCGCCTGTACTTATTTTGGGCTATACCCCGCCGGAACGCTTCGGCGATGTTATTGAAAACAACATAACCCAGACGGTTTACAGCCGCAAGGCTGCCGAGGAGCTGTCAGAGGCGGCTCTCAGGGCAGGCAGGAGGTGCGGCGTACATATAAAGCTTGATACGGGAATGGGGCGCATAGGCTTTCCGAGCGATGAAAAAAGCATAGGCGATATACTGGAGATAAGCCGTATGCCCGGCATAAGCTGTGAGGGGATATTTACCCATTTTGCCGATGCGGACTCACGGGACAAGGAATATACCGTTTATCAGGCGAAGCGGTTCAGATATGTCACGGACAGTCTTGAAGAAAAGGGGCTGAAGCTTATAAAGCACTGCGCAAACTCGGCGGCAATCCTCGATATGCCGGAGGAGCTTGGCTTTGATATGGTAAGGGCAGGCATAATTCTGTACGGCTGTTATCCCTCGGAGGAGGTAAAGCGCTCCGTTGACATACGCCCCGTAATGAGTCTGAAAAGTCACATAGCCCATGTAAAGCTTCTCAGGGCAGGCTCTTATGTAAGCTATGGAAGGACATACCGGGCAAAGAAGGATATTACACTTGTTACCCTGCCTGTGGGATATGCTGACGGATATTTCAGATGCTTCGGAAACAGTGCAAGAATAATTATAAAAGACAGCTACTGTCCCGTTGTGGGAAGAGTATGTATGGATCAGTTTATGGCTGACGCAAGCGGTGTGCCGGACGTCAGACCGGGAGATGAGGCAATACTTATGGGAGAGCAGAGAGGGCTTGAAGTAAGCGCAGATGAGCTTGCCTTATTGGGAAACACCATAAGCTATGAGCTGCTCTGCTCCATAAGCAGGAGAGTGCCGAGAGTATATACGGAGGGCGGCAGCAGGAAAAAAATCATAAATTATATTGAAAGGATATAATTAAGCAAATACTGAAAATCGGTATTTCCTTAAGTATAAAAAATACACCCGCAGTCAATATTATATATATGAATTATTACAATGACTCATTGGGGTGATTTTTTTGATAGTTAAACGAGGAGATATATTCTATGCGGATTTAAGTCCCGTTGTCGGTTCGGAGCAGGGTGGAATAAGACCTGTGTTGATTATACAGAATGATATAGGAAACAGATATTCCCCTACGGTCATTATTGCCGCCATAACCTCACAGATAAACAAGGCAAAGCTGCCGACTCACATCGAAGCCGACTCCAAACGCTATCTGCTTGTCAAGGATTCGGTTATTCTTCTCGAACAGATAAGGACAATTGACAAAAAACGCCTTAAGGAAAAAATAGGTCATTTTGACAGATCTATAATGGAAAAGGTTGACAAGGCGCTTCTCATAAGTCTGGGACTTTAAATGGCATTGACATTCTGCTTGTTTTCTGATAAATTAAATATATAATGTACATATGTATGGAGGAATACGATATGAAAAATGACAAATCCCTTGCCAAGACGGCTGTCATATGCATTATTGCCGCAGTGATCGTTGTTGCAGTCTTTTTATTTGCTGTTCTGGCAAAGAAGGGCTACAACTCCCACAATGTTGTGCCGCTTACAAAATATACGGTTACAAAAAAGACGGCTGACAGCGATGAAAGCAAGGAGGGCGAAGAGGATAACAGCGCACTTGTTTTTACAGACGAGGCAGGTCAGGCAGCCGTTATTGACGGCAGCGATTATATGACAGACCTCGCTCAGGACAGATTCATAATTGTAAAGAATATGGAGCTTGCCTTCTTTGCCGACGGCAAAATTGCGCCCATAGCAAAGAATGTTATTTCATGCACTATCTCAAATGACGGCTCCGTTGTGGGCTATATTGTGCCAAATACGGACGAGAAAAAATACGAGGGCACTCTTTACGCCTACAATACTGTTACGGGAGAAACTGAAGTAGTCTGCGAAACGGCTTTTGTGAGTACATCAAACAGAATACAGCTTTCGCCCAGCGGCGATGTTATAGCCTATGCAAAGGACTATGACGAGGAAAGTATGACATATGACTGCTGTTACAGCATAAACGGCAAGGAAACCGTATTCGGACAAAACAGGGATATACAGGCAATTTCCGATAAGGCGAAGTATATCTACTATACAATAGAGGATCCCGAAAAGTATTCAAGCATATTAGCCGTATATTCAAAGAAGGGCGGCGAGGTAATACTTGACGAGGAATCGTATAACCGTTTTTATCTGAATCTGGATTATTCGGAGTGCGTTTTCTATAAGGGAAAGGACGATCCCGCACTTTATATCACAAGAAAGGGATCAGCAGGGGAGCTTTATATGGAAAATGATGAGAATTTTGACACATCATCTCTTGTTTCCCATGTAAATCCCGTTATAAATACGGAAGAATTTTAGACAACAGGGGCAGTCGGAGCAATATCTGACTGCCCCTCGCCGTTAAACGCTTTGGGGGAATATGACATTTTAAAAACTATATCGAAAAATTATACAATAATCTGAAAAATTTATAGTTAATTTAATATAAATTTTACAAAAATAAGAAAAAACGAAAATATTGTTGAAAAAGTCCTTTAAAAGTGAGAGAATAGAAACAGGACTATGTTTATCTATCTAAGAGGTGAATTATGAGTACAGATTTAAAGGTTATTATTCTGGCAGCCGGTCAGGGAACAAGAATGAAGTCCAAGGTTCCCAAGGTTCTTCATAAGGTTCTCGACAAAACAATGGCTGACTGCGTGATCGACTCATGCCTTGAGGCAGGCGCAGACGATATCTGCGTTGTGGTGGGTCATCAGAGCATGATGGTCAGAAAAATGATTGGCGACAGAGTAAAGTATGCTTTCCAGAAGGAACAGCTCGGCACAGGACACGCAGTAATGCAGGCGGGGGACTTTATAGGAGATGAGGGTGATGTCCTTATTCTCTGCGGCGACACTCCCCTTATAACATCGGAAACAATAAAGGAAATCAGAGATTTTCACATTAAAAACAAAAACAGCGCTACGGGAGTAAGCTTCATCGCAGAAGATCCTGTCGGCTATGGCAGAATTATAAGAGATGAAAACGGCGCTTTTGTAAAAATTGTGGAACAGAAGGATGCTTCTCCTGATGAGCTTTCGGTAAGCGAGGTCAATTCGGGAGTCTACATCTTTAAGGCGGATTCTCTCAGAAAGGCTCTTGAGGGGCTTAAAAACAACAATGCATCGGGAGAATATTATCTCACCGACACCCTTGAGGCTATTATGGCGGCAGGCGGCAAAACAGAGGTAATGAAGGCTTCGGATCCCAACGAATTTCTCGGCGTAAACTCCAAGCTCGATCTCTGCGCAGCCACAAGAATTCTTATGAAGAGAATAAACGAAAGGCATATGCTTGAGGGAGTTACCATAATAAATCCCGAAAACACCTATATAGGGCAGGACGTTGTTATAGAGGCTGACACTATAATACTTCCCGGCACTTCTCTCAAGGGCAGAACCAGAATAGGCACCGACTGTATAATCGGGCCGAACACTGAGATCATAAGCTCTGAAATCAAAGACGGCGTAACTGTCAGAATGTCGGTTCTTGATAATGCCTATGTAGACAACTTTACCACGGTAGGACCCTTCGCTTATCTCCGTCCCGGAGCAAACATTGGCGAGCACGTAAGAATAGGCGACTTTGTGGAAATCAAGAATTCAAATATCGACGACGGAAGCAAGGTTTCTCATCTTACATATGTAGGTGACTCAGATGTAGGCAAGCAGGTTAATTTCGGCTGCGGTACGGTGACAGCAAATTATGACGGTGTTTCCAAATACCGCACCACCATTAAGGACAACGCCTTTATAGGCTGCAACACAAACCTTATAGCACCGGTAACTGTCGGCGAGTATGCTGTAACCGCAGCAGGCTCTACAATTAACAAGGACGTACCCGACCACGCTCTTTCAATAGCAAGGAAAAGGCAGGTCAACATTGACGAATGGGCAAGAAAGAAATGATGTATTTTTAAACAGGAGGATAATCCCATGAATACAAGCGGAGGAAACATCAAAATCTTCAGCGGAAGCTCTAATAAGGAATTGGCTGACAGCATAGCAAAGGAAATAGGTCTGAGCGTAAGCAAAGCAACGGTAGGTCAGTTTTCTGACGGCGAAATAAGCGTAAACCTTTCGGAAACAGTAAGAGGCGCAGACGTATATATTATAAATTCAACATCTGCCCCCGTAAACGACCATCTTATGGAGGTTCTTATAATGATAGACGCCTGCAAAAGATCGTCAGCGGGCAGGATAAACGCCGTAATTCCCTATTACGGCTATGCAAGACAGGACAGGAAGGCTCGTCCGAGAGATCCCATTTCAGCAAAGCTTGTTGCGGATATGATAACAACGGCAGGAGCTGACAGAGTTCTTACTATGGATCTTCACTGCTCACAGATACAAGGCTTTTTCAATATCCCTGTGGATCACCTGAAGGGCAACTCTCTTCTCACAGATTATTATGAAATGAAGTTTGAGGACGATATGGAGGATATGGTCGCCGTATCTCCCGACCTTGGCTCTGTTGCAAGAGTGCGTGCTTTTGCCGAAAAGCTTAATATACCTCTTGCAATTATAGATAAAAGACGTCCCAGACCGAATGTTTCTGAAATAATGAATATCATAGGCGATATAAAGGGCAAGAAGGTCATTCTTGTGGACGATATGATAGACACAGCGGGGACGATCTGCAACGGCGCAAATGCCATCAAGGAAAGGGGAGCAAAATCGGTTTATGCCTGTGCTACCCACGGCGTGCTTTCGGGCAAGGCTATCGAAAGAATAGAGTCAAGCGCAATCGAACAACTTGTTCTTCTTGACACCATTCAGCTTCCCCCCGAAAAGCTCAGCCCCAAAATAAAGGTTCTTTCCACGGCAAAGATATTTGCAGACGCTATTTACAGGATCCACGAGGGACTGCCTATTTCAAGGCTTTATGATTAATACATAAAATTTGGGAAATACCGAAAAAAACACTTGTAATTCACTTTATGATATGATATAATGGATTGGTTAAGTGTTATCCCTTACAATGAAATTGGAATCTCCGACCCTTTCATTGTTTCGGGAGTTAATTAATTTCAAGGAGGAAACAAAAATGATCGACAAAAAAGCAATTGCCGCTAAGTTCGGCAGAAATGAAGCTGACACAGGTTCGCCGGAGGTTCAGGTTGCACTTCTTACAGCAAGAATCAACCACCTCACAGAGCATCTCAAGGTGCATAAGAAAGACCATCATTCAAGAAGAGGTCTGCTTAAAATGGTAGGTCAGAGAAAGGGTCTTCTGAACTACATCAAGAGAAAGGATATTATGAAATATCGTAATCTCATTGCCGAGCTTGGTCTGAGAAAGTAAACACCATGGGCGGAGCCGTTTCCGGCTTCGCCTGAATTTTAATCTGTTATTGGGAAGGGTTCTGATGTTTTATATTTATTCGTCCGAGGACGCAAAGACATTTTGCATTTTCGGACGAGTAAATAAAAAGAGCGGAAGAACCTTTCTGAGTAATACTTATGAAAGGAGAAACAAAATGTACAAAACCTATAAGCTTGAAATAGGCGGAAGAGAAATGATATTTGAAGTCGGCAGGGTAGCTGAGCTTGCAAACGGCGCCGTATGGGTAAGATATGGAGATACTACGGTTCTTGTAAGCGCAACAGCCTCAGAAAAACCGAGAGAGGGCATCGACTTCTTCCCCTTAAGCATTGACTATGAGGAAAAGCTTTATGCAGCCGGCAAGATACCCGGCGGCTTCACAAGACGTGAGGGCAGACCCGGCGAGCACGCCATTCTCACATCGAGAGTAATTGACAGACCCATAAGACCACTTTTCCCCAAGGATTACAGAAACGATGTATGTATAAACGCAACGGTTATGTCCGTTGATCAGGACAACAGTCCCGAAATATGTGCTATGATAGGGGCGTCCTTTGCTCTTTCAATTTCCGATATACCTTTTCAGGGACCTACGGGAGCAGTCAGCGTTGGTTATGTTGACGGAAAATATGTAATAAATCCCAACAGGGAGCAGAGAGAAAATTCAAGCCTTAATCTCACTGTTGCATCAACCACCGACAGGGTAATGATGATAGAGGCAGGCGCAAACGAAATATCTGACGATGAAATGTATGAGGCAATTATGTTCGGACATAAGGAGAATGTAAAGATTGCCGAATTCATAAAGTCCGTTCAGGCTGAAATAGGCAGACCCAAGCACTCCTATGAGGAGCATATAGTTGACCCCGCCCTTTATGCTGCCATAAAGGCATTTATAACCGACGAGCGTATGGAAAAGGCTGTTTTTGCTGAGCTTAAGCAGGACAGAGATGAACAGATATCCATAATTACCGCCGAAACCATAGAAGCGCTGAGTGAAAGCTTCTGCGGCGATGATGAAAGCAAGTTTGCCGCCGATGTAGACGAGGCTATCTACAAATATGAAAAGGAAACAGTCAGAAGAATGATCCTCAAAGACCATAAGCGTCCTGACGGCAGAAGGCTTGATGAAATACGTCCTCTTTCCGCAGAGGTTGATGTTGTGCCGAGGGTTCACGGTTCGGGACTTTTCAAGAGAGGACAGACACAGGTTCTTACAATAACCACTCTTGGCACTGTGGGAGAGGCTCAGAAAATAGACGGACTTGACGAAAACGAGATTTCAAAGAGATATATGCATCACTATAACTTCCCGTCATACTCCGTAGGTGAAGCACGCCCGTCAAGAAGCCCCGGCAGACGTGAAATAGGTCACGGCGCACTTGCCGAGAGAGCGCTTCTTCCCGTTATACCCGGTGAAGAGGATTTCCCCTATGCCATCAGACTTGTTTCAGAGGTTTTAAGCTCCAACGGCTCTACCTCCCAAGGCTCTGTGTGCGGCTCCACACTTTCACTTATGGCGGCAGGCGTGCCCATAAAGGCTCCTGTTGCCGGTATATCCTGCGGTCTTGTAACGGGAGAAACAGACGATGACTTTGTTCTTCTTACGGATATACAGGGTCTTGAGGACTTTTTCGGCGATATGGACTTCAAGGTTGCGGGAACACATGAGGGAATTACGGCTATACAGATGGATATAAAGATTCATGGACTTACTCCCGAAATTATAAAAGGCGCTCTTAAAAGATGTCACGAAGCAAGAGTCTATATTCTCGATGAGGTAATGCTTAAGGCAATACCCGAAGTAAGAGCAGAGCTTTCGGAATATGCGCCCAAGATAGACTATATCCGTATAGATCCTTCGAGAATAGGGGAGGTTGTTGGCTCCAAGGGCAAGACGATCAACCGCATCATAGAGGAGTCAGGAGTAGACAAGATAGATACTGAGGACGACGGAAGAATATTTGTTTCCGCAAAAAGCTCCGAAGCTATCGGCAAGGCGATAAGTATGATTCTCGCAATAGTGACCGATCCTGAGCCGGGTGTTGTATTTGAAGGTAAAGTAACAAAAATAATGAGCTTCGGCGTATTTGTGGAGATCGCTCCCGATAAGGAGGGTCTTATCAGAATGAAGGATCTTGACTATAAATATGTCGAGAAAGCCGAGGACGTTATAAAAGAGGGCGACATTGTGAATGTAATGGTCGTTGAAATAGACGATCAGGGCAGGATAAACCTTTCAAGAAAGGCTTGTCTGCCAAAGCCTGAAGGATATAAGGAACGTCCCCCAAGAGAAAAGAATTTCAACTCACGCCGCAGACCGCAAAGAAGAAACGACGACTAAAATAAAGGACTGCCGCAGACAGCATAATTTACTGTTTGCGGCAGTCCTTTTTTTGATATGCTTATTCAATCATATTGTTGCTGCCCTCAGGAGCGGGGATTTCCTCATAGGAGTCAAGGTCATCGGGGAGCTTTACTGAGGTTTTGTTTATATCGGTGTAGTGGGCGGTTGTGGTGTAGTCGAAATTGATGTTGCCATTTGCAGTGATGACATAGCCGTTGTAATATATAACGTAGTCCGTCACATAGCCGTCAGGAGAAACATCGCCCTCGAATGATGCATCATTGAATCTGAGCTGTTTGTAGCTTACCTTTCCTATCTGCAAAAGATTGAATATTTCCTCATCGGGGGCTTCTATCAGCTTTGCCAGATCGAATTCAAAGGCAACATGGGTTCCGCCGTCATCATTTTCCGAAACGATAACATTGCTTACTGTGTAGTCGATAAGATGAAGAGGGAAGCCCTCTATGGCGTTTCTTGCATCGTCCCAGCTTATAAGCTGTTTATAGTTGCTGAAATATGCGTATTTGCCGTCATAATAGCTTTCATCGTTTATTTTTTCGCCGTCCACAACATCGGAAATTGTAAAGTGCGCCATATAGCTGTCGTTTTTCTTTTCCCTTTCCGTCCTGCTGCTTGTGGAGATTTTGTAAGGCTCTATATTGTCGCCGGAAAGGTCGAGTTCAACATCAAGCTCCTTTGATGCGCTGTCGGCAAGCTCACTTTTGCTGTATGCGCTGAAAAAATACTCAAAGCCGTTGTCTGAGCTGATTTCGGCGACATTGTTTTTGTCTGTGACCTGGCTGCTCTTTGAAGCCTCGGTTGTGGCGGCTCCGTTTTCCGCCGTTTTACCGCAGCCGCTTAAGGTTATCGCCGCAATAGCTGCGGCAAGCATAAATTTTTTCATATGGAATCCCTCACTTTACGGCGTTTTTTCCCTTTCGTAAATCCCTTGCGGCTTTGAGAGTAGACTCGGTTATCTCTGCGCCGCCTGTAAGTCTTGCTATTTCGCCTATAATACTTTCCTCGTCAAGCCTTGAAACAATTGTTTTTGTTTCGTCATTTTCGACTATCTTTTCTATGAGATAATTGCTGTCGCCAACAGCGCATATCTGGGGCAGATGGGTTATGCAGAGAATCTGGTTTGTCTTTCCCAGGGCAGACATTTTTACTGCTACCTGCTGAGCCGTTCTGCCGGATATACCTGTGTCTATTTCGTCAAATATAAAGGTTTCTATATCATCGCAGCCTGCAAGAACGGATTTGATGGAAAGCATAACTCTGCTCATTTCTCCGCCGGAGGCAATTTCGGAAAGCCTTTTAAGCTCTTCACCCTTGTTTGTCCGTATGAAAAATTCCACATCGTCCATACCCGTTTTGTCGAAGGTGCGCTTTCTGTTTATATTTATTCTGAACAGAGCGTCCTCCATACCAAGACCGTGTAAATTGCTTTCTATTTCCTTTTCTATCTTTCCGGCAAATTTCTGCCTTATTTCAGAAATTTCAAGACAGGTTTTATAAATTTCCTTTTTCTTTGATGAAATTGCACGGTTTATTTCCTTTGCAAGTTCCTCACTTTCCAGAATAGCATCAAGCTTTTTCTCAGCTTCGGCGCAGAATTTAAGACATTCTTCTTCATTTCCGCCATATTTGGCTGTTATGCGCCTTATTTTTTCTATTCTGTTGTCGACCTCTTCAAGGTCGCTGTCGCTTACATCGGCTTTTTCGGCATAATCCCTCATAAATTCCGTTATGACGTCAAGCCTTTCCCTTACCTCCTCAAGCTGTGAAATATTTTCACCAACTGAATCGTCAAGCTTTGCAAGGCTTATAAAAAGCCCCTCCGCATCGCCTATTTTTTCCGCAGCCGAGCCGTCGCCCCTATAAAGCAGGTTGACTATATTATTTGACAGTTCCTTTATTTTTGCGGCATTGAAAAGGAAAGCCTGTTTTTCCCTTAGCTGCTCCTCCTCGCCGACCTTGATAGATGCCTCCCTGATTTCGTCAATCTGAAAACGCAGAATGGAAACGGCAGTTTCTCTGTCCTTTCCCAAGCCCGAAAGAGCCGCAAGCTGTTTTCTGTATTCCCTGTATTCCCTGAAAAGTGTTTCATTTACGGAAAGGGCGTGCTGAAGCTCTTCGCCGCAAAAAATATTGAGAAGCTCTATATGCTTTTTGGGGTCGAGGAGGCTCTGATGCTGATGTTGTCCGTGTATATCTATAAGCAGAGATGATATAGCCTTCAGAATGGAAACCGAGGCAGGGCGGCCGTTGATTTTACAGGTATTTCTGCCGGTGGCGTTTATCGACCTTGAAATAAGGAGTTCGCCGCCGTTTTCGATTTCAATGCCCATATCCCTCACTGCCGATATTGCTTTTTTGCTCTCTATATTGATAAGCGCAGAAACAAAAGCCTCGTTTTTGCCATGCTTTATAATGTCCTTCGAGGCTCTTTCGCCAAGCACAAAATTAATCGAATCTATAATTATAGACTTTCCGGCTCCTGTTTCTCCCGAAAGAATATTCAGACCGGGACCAAAGCTAATGTTTATTTCATCGATTATGGCTATATTTTTAATATAAATTTCCGAAAGCATAACATCACCTTAAATGTCCGAGCTTAAATCTCCCATAAGCCTTTTTGCCGTTTCTTCATTTTCAACAACACAGAAAATGGTGTCATCTCCTGCCACAGTGCCGAGTATACTCTCATTGTCAAGAGCGTCTATACCTGTACATACTGCGTTTGCCATACCCGGCAATGTCTTTATGACAATAATATTTCCTGCAAAACGTGCGCTTATAATGCTGTCGTGGAATATGCGCCTTATTCTCTCGTCACTTTCGTCCTCCGACATAAAAACAGAGGTATATTTCAGCTTGCCGTCACTGCCGTGTGTCTTTATAAGCTTAAGCGCCCTTATATCCCTCGATATTGTAGCCTGTGTAACGGAAAACCCTTCCTCAATAAGAAGCTTTGTCAGCTCGTCCTGTGTGTATATATCCCTTTTGTTTATTATCTCGATTATTTTTTCACGTCTTTTGTTTTTCATAGTTTTATCCCTCTTTTTAACCCCTCTGCTGTAAAGCAATTTTACTTCTCAATATATCATAAAAACCGAGAGCCGTGGTTTTTATAAGCTTAGTGCAATAATCCGACTTCTTTATGGAAAGCCTTTCTCCGCCGCCTATTTCAAGTGAAAGCACGCCGTCAATAAATACAACGGCAAGGGCGCCGTCACCCTCTATGGCTATTGAAACCTCGTCGTCGCCGCTTATTACAAGAGGGCGGGCATAAAGGTTATGAGGACAAATCTGGGTTATTGCCATAAGCTGTGTGTCGGGCTTTAATACAGGTCCTCCTGCTGACAGATTGTAGGCGGTGGAGCCTGTGGGGCTGGCTATTATTATTCCATCGCCCCTGTAAGTATCTATATAGTAGTCATTTACCCAAATATTGATTTTGAGCATATGAGCCGACTCTTTATTGCGTATATAGATATCGTTCAGCCCTATGCGCAGACGCTTGTCAGAGCCAACCGTCTGAAGCATCATTCTTTTTTCGACAGCATATTCCCCCCTTAATACCTTTTCTATGGCGGCTCTGCCCTCGGAGCGCTCCGCACCGGCAAGATAGCCAAGACTGCCAAGATTTATGCCGAATATAGGCAAATCGTACAGAGCGGCGTGCCTTGCGGCGCTGAGTATGGTTCCGTCGCCGCCGAGAACAACAAGCATTTCCGCTTCACCGCAGACCTGCATATAAGAGCGGAGACAGGTGTCAAGCCCCAGTCTTTTGCCAAGCCTTTGGTCGGTAAGCACAGTGCAGCCCTTGGAAATCAGAAAATCCGCCGTTTCCTTTGTATATTCAAGTCCACTATCTCTTTCATAATTTGTTATCAAGCCAATTTTTTTCATATTGTCCGCCTATTTCAAAGAAGCAAAGGCCTCAGCAACAATTTTCTCAGGCTGCATGACATATTCCCCTCCATCGTTTCTGCCTTTGGAAACATACATAAGATATTCTATGTTTCCGCTGCCGCCTCTGATGGGGGAGGGCGTAATGCCCCTTATGTCAAAGCCTGTTTTACGGGTGAAGTCGGCAATATCCTTCAACACCCTCAGATGAACCCTTTTATCCTTTATTATACCTTTTTTTCCCACACCCTTGCCTGCCTCAAACTGGGGCTTTATCAGAAAGACTCCCTCGGCATTCTGCGAAATAAGGGTGTATATTTTAGCCAATATTTTCGTAAGCGACACAAAGGAAACGTCAGCCGCCGCAAATTCCGGTGTCTGCTCCGTTTTTTCTATGTCAAGTATGTTTGTGTTTTCCATAGATACCACACGGGGGTCGGCGGAAAGCTGTTCTGCAAGCTGAGAGCTGCCCACGTCAACGGCATATACCTTTTTTGCCCCCGCAAGAAGCATACACTGTGTAAAGCCGCCTGTTGACGCTCCCACATCGATACATACCCTGTCGGAAATGTCAATCTGAAATTCCCTGAGAGCCTTTTCAAGCTTTATTCCGCCACGCCCTACATAAATGCTCAGTCCGCTTTTATCTATTTCTATGTCACTTCCGTCAGTCTGAAAGGAGGGCTTGAGAATTTTTCCGTTCCTTTTCACACAGCCCTCCTCTATAAGTCTTGCCGCTTCACATCTGGAGATTCCCAGTTTATTTTTAACGTATATATCAAGTCTTGTTTTATCCATTTTCAACAAATCTTTCCACAGCCTCCGCTATGCTTTTGCCGTCCAGACCGTATTTTTCAAAAAGCTGTTCTCTTGTTCCTGCTTCTATGAAGGCCTTCGGAAAAGCAAAGCTGTGAATTTTTTTATAAATATTATGCTCCGCAAGACCTGCGGCGAGATTGCTGCCATAGCCGCCTGCCGCAATATTGTCCTCCACCGTAAAAATGAAGTCATAGCCGCCAAGCTCCTCCAGAAATCCGGGAGCAATAGGGGAGGCAAACCTTGCGTTATATACCGCCGGAACATACCCCTTTTTTATAAGTATGCCGTAGGCGGTCAGTGTATTTTTCATCATTGCGCCGTATGAAACAAGGGCAATTTTTTCACCCTCGTAAACTCTTTCAGCCATACCCGTTCTGACAGGCTCGTTGCTGCCGCAAAGAACGTCACAGCAGACGCCCTTGGGATATCTTATGGCACAGGGACCCTTATGGGATATGGCATAGGCGAGCATCTCCTTAAGCTCACGTTTGTTGCACGGAGCCATAACAGTCATATTCGGCATATGGGAAAGAAATGACGTATCAAATATACCCTGATGGGTTTCGCCGTCGTCCCCCACAATGCCTGCTCTGTCTATGGCAAAAACAACGTGAAGATTCTGGAGGCACACATCATGCAGAAGCTGGTCATAGCTTCTTTGCAGAAATGTGGAATAAACCGCAAAAACAGGTATAAAGCCTGAAATTGCAAGTCCTGCGGCAAATGTAACGGCGTGCTGTTCGGCTATGCCGACATCAAAGGTTCTTTCAGGGTAAAATCTTCTGAAATTGCTTATGCCGGTTGAGTCGGGCATTGCCGCCGTAATAGCGCATATTTTCTTTTTGGTTGATGCAAGACGTATAAGCGTCTTTGAAAACACGCTGCCGTAGGTTTCCCCGGAGGGCTTGTTCAGCGGCTCGCCTGTTTCTATATCAAAGCTGCCGACCCCGTGGAATTTCTCCGGATCCGCCTCGGCTGGGGCATAGCCCTTGCCTTTTTTTGTATATATATGGAGCAGAACAGGCTCATTGAAATTTTTGACCTTGTTGAGGGTTTTTATAAGCTCCTTTACGTTGTTTCCGTCTATGGGACCCATATAGTTGATACCCAGACCCTCGAAAAATTCACCGGGTATAATTGCCTTTTTTATGCTTTTCTTTGATTTGCTTACGAAATTCTTTGCCTTTTCTCCCACAACGGGAACCTTGTCAAAGGCAAACTTTATGTCGGACTTAGCCTCAGTGTAAGCCTTTGATGCACGTAGATTGGTAAGATATGCACTTATTGAGCCTACGTTTTTTGAAATGGACATTCCGTTGTCATTGAGTATAATGAGCAGCTTTGTCTTTTTTCTTCCTGCATTGTTGAGGGCTTCGTAGACCATTCCACCTGTGAAGGAGCCATCGCCAATAACGGATACTATATTATAATTTTCGCCGTTCAGATCTCTTGCCGCAGCCATACCGTCGGCAGCGGAAACAGATGTGGAGGAATGCCCCACGTTGAATGTGTCGTACTTGCTCTCCTCCGTCTTGGGAAAGCCGCTGAGTCCCCCAAGCTTTCGCAGCGTGGGAAAGTCAGCCTTTCTCCCCGTAAGTATTTTATGCACATAGGCCTGATGACCTACGTCCCATATTATTTTGTCCTTCGGAGTGTCAAAGCAGTAGTGAAGGGCTATCGTCAGTTCTACCACGCCGAGATTGGAGGCGAGATGACCGCCCGTTACGGAAACGGAGCTTACGAGAAACTGTCTTATCTCCTCCGCAACCTTGGGAAGATTTTTAATATCTATTTTCCTGAGATCCTCAGGGGAGTTGATTTTATCCAAAAACTTCATATTTATCCACCAATCTGTCAGTTTATGCGTGCTGTGAGCAGCTTTGAATATTCATAAAGAAAGCTGCTGTTGTCGGAAAAGTCTTTAAGCCCACGGGCGGCTCTTTCCGAAAGCATTTCATAGTCCTTTTGCGCCTTTTCCATTCCGAAAACGGAAACATAGGTAGTTTTGTTGTTTTTATAATCGCTGCCTACGGGCTTGCCGAGAATTTCCGTTGTGCTTGTTATATCGAGTATGTCGTCCTTTATCTGGAAAGCAATGCCCATGTCATAGCCTATGGCTTCAAGTCTGCCGATATCCTCTTCCGAGCCGCCACCTATGATTGCGCCTGCCTTGAGCGCAGCCTGTATGAGAGCGGCTGTTTTTTTGTCGTGTATATACATAAGTGTTTTTTCGTCAGCCTTTTTGTTTTCCGAAAGAAGATCGGCAGTCTGACCTCCGACAGTGCCCTTTACACCGCATAGATTTCCTATTGTAAGGGCAGCGTCCACATATCTGAAATCTTTTTTGGAGGCCGCAGTTTCAAGCATTATTTCAAAGGCAAGGTTCAGAAGCCCGTCACCGGCAAGAATTGCGATATCCTCCGAATATTTTTTGTGACAGGTAAGCTTGCCCCGTCTGTAATCGTCATTGTCCATGGCAGGCAGATCGTCATGTATGAGAGTATAGGTGTGTATCATCTCTATGGCACAGGCAAAGGGCAGGGCATCGTCAACATTTCCCCCTACGGCTTCACAGGCACCAAGCAGCAGCAGGGGACGCATTCTTTTTCCCCCTGCAAAAACGCTGTAACCCATAGCCTCATATATGATTTCGGGATAGACAGGCGAGAGATATTTTTTAAGCTCCGAATTTATAATGTCAATTCTTTTATTCAGTAATTCCTTCATTTTATTCCTCCGGTGTGTCAAAGGGCTTTTTTTCAAATATGCCCTCGGCGCTTTGTCTGAGCAGACTGACCTGCTGCGCTGCGCCGTCAAGCTTTTCGCCCAGCTTTATACACAAATCTATTCCTTCCCTGTAGAGCTTTAGAGAGCTTTCAAGTGTCGTTTTTTCGCTTTCCATAAGCTCCGCTATTTCTTCCAGTCTCTGTAAATTCTCTTCAAAGCTTTTCTTCGCCATTTATTTCTCCTATCTGCGCAGAAGCACTGCCGTCCTTAAACCAGAGCTTTACATTGTCGCCTGCGCCAAGAACACCTGCGGAGGTGACTGCATTACCGTTTTCATCGGTTACTATAACATAGCCCCTGTCAACCACGTTTATGGGAGAGAGAGAGCCGACCAAAGCCCTGCTTTTTTCAAATCTGCTTTTAAGTTCCTTAAGCTTCATATCAAGAGAGGAATTCAGGACGCCAAGCAGACGGGATACATATAATGTAGTATCGCCTATCCTGTCCGCTTCAAAGTCAGAAGCAAAGAAGACCTGCATATTGCCGAGCCTCTGTCTGTAATTTTCGATAAGAAGCTGCATACCGCCGTTTATCCTTCTGAGGAAAAGGGCGATCGTTTCGTTTATATTTTCGGATTTCGGGATCACTATTTCCGCAGCCGCCGATGGGGTGGGTGCGCGCAGATCCGCAATGAAATCCGATATTGTGAAGTCTGTTTCGTGACCTACGGCGGAAACTATGGGGATTTTGGAATAAAATATGGCTCTTGCCACCTTTTCCTCGTTAAAAGCCCACAGATCCTCTATGCTGCCGCCGCCACGTCCGAGAATTATTACATCAGCGCCGCCCCAACGGTTTACGTCCTCAATGGCGGAAACGATGGAACCGGCTGCCGATTCGCCTTGCACTATTACAGGCGCAACAACAATTTCCACATTGGGATTGCGTCTTTTGGCAATGCTTATTATGTCCCTGACTGCCGCTCCCGTAGGCGAGGTTATAACGGCTACGGTTCCGGGGTAGTCGGGCAGGGGCTTTTTATGCTTTTTATCAAACAGCCCCGCCTTTTCAAGACGTGCTTTCAGCCTTTCATAGGCAAGATAAAGCGCCCCTATGCCCTCAGGCTCCATAATTCTCACATAGAGCTGATAGGCCCCTGTTTTTTCATACAGGGATATGCTGCCGTACACCGTAACCTTCGAGCCGGTTTCCGGCAGGAATTTAAGCTCCCTCGCATAAGAAGAGAACATTACGCAGTTTATCTGCGCCGTTCTGTCCTTAAGTGTAAAATATATGTGCCCTGAGGAGTGAAATTTCAGATTTGAGATTTCTCCTCTGACAAAAACCTCCGAAAGAAAGGCATCCTTGTCAAAGAGCCGTTTTACATAATTATTGATCTGACAAACAGAATAAACCATTCTTTCCATTATGCTTTTTCCTTGATTATGTGGGCGAGCAGACCGTTTACAAAGCCGGGGGATTTGTTTCCCGAAAATTCCTTTGCAAGAAGGACGGCTTCGTTTGCCGAAACAGCATCGGGTATGTCGCAGTACATTATTTCATATGCCGCAATACGCATTATGGCAAGGTCGGTTTTGTCTATTCTTTCAAGACTCCAGCCGATTGCGGCATTTTTTATGGCGTTGTCGATTTCCGCCATATTTTCAACCACACCAAGAAATTCCTTTTCTATAAAGGCTCTGTCGTCCCTGCCTGTAAGATTCTCGTCCAGATATTCCTCAAGCTCCTTTGTCATTTCCTCTGCGCCGCGGAATTCAATCTGAAAAACAAGCTTAAAAACATGAGTTCTGTCAACGTGTCTGCTCATAAAACCACCCTTAATTTATATTGTCCTCCGACAAGCCGCTTTCCTCATCGCCGCTTATCACGGGAGCCGTTTCTTCGTTTTCCTTTTCTATGCCGACAATGTTTATGTCGATTTTTCTGACCTTAAGTCCTGCCATATTTTCAACGGCTTCTTTTACGTTTTTCTGTATCTGCGCTCCTATCTCGTTGAGCCTGCGTCCGAAATAAACCAGTACGCCCATAGCAAGGCTGACTTCGCTGCCGTCCATTTTTATCTCAACGCCGTTTATGATGTTTCTCTTAAAAAACAAGCCCAATAAACCGTTGCTCGGCTCCGCCTCCAGACCCGCAACTCCCTCGGTATCCAGTGCGGCAGCTGCGGCAATGTTTGTAATGACCTCCTCGGTTATTCTTATATTGCTTATTTCTCCGTTAAAATCTCCCATATTGCTCTCCTCCCAAAATAAATTACTTCATTTCATTATAACATATTTTCTTCCAAATGCAAACATATTTTATCATCAATTAATAAAGGGTTCGTATTTAAATACACCGGTTTGCAGTGAAAATCAACTTTTGTAAAAAAAAGGTTGACAAGAGGGGCTTTGTGGGTTATAATAGGCAATGAATGATAATAATTTAATCCTATGGGCGTTACAGCCCAAGTAATTTTATGGAGGAAATTTCATGGCTAACATTAAATCGGCAAAAAAGCGTATTTTAGTTATCAACAAGAAAACTCTGAGAAACAAGATGATCA
Organism: uncultured Clostridia bacterium; assembly: GCA_947627855.1. Classification (GTDB taxonomy): domain Bacteria; phylum Bacillota; class Clostridia; order Lachnospirales; family CAG-274; genus JAJQCI01. The sequence goes on along the minus strand of CANQXR010000002.1, from coordinate 35,045 downwards.
CTTCCGCTACCAAAACAGCGATCAAGAAGGTTGTTGCCGCTGTTGAAAAGGGCGATAAGGCAGAAGCACAGAAGGCTCTCAGTGCTGCAGTAAAGGCTATGGATATGGCTTGCTCGAAGGGTGTTTATCACAAGAATACCATATCGAGAAAAAAGTCACGCCTTGCGAAACTTGTTAATAAGCTTAACTAAAATATACCGCTCTTTGGGCGGTTTTTTGTTTACATTTCTTTTTGCAATTAATAAAAAAATCCGACCTGCTCTTTTTCAGTATGTATAAAACCGGTATATCTTTCGTATAATGTATACTATATACAAATATATTATATTGCAAAAAAAATATGTTTGAAAAAAATGAAAAATGTTGTATAATGATATTTAATGGAGGTGATGCAGATGTTCAGCGTAAAAAAGGTAGAGTGTGTTACAAAAACATTCAGGCTCCCTGTTGATCTCGTAAGAGAAATGGAAGCTGTTGCTCAGAGTAAAAATGTTTCCCTTAATAATCTCGTGTCCCAGAGCTGCAGATATGCAATGGATCATTTGGACAGCAAGCAAAGAGAAGATGCAGGTTTATAATTCTACTTATAATGCTCCTCTTACTGAAAAGTAAGGGGCTTTATTTTGCAATTTTTTATTTGCATTTCACCGAAAGTGTGGTATAATAATTTTATAGTTTATTTATCAGGGAGGGATCTTGTTTATGAAACTTAAAAGATTAGCCGCTTTGTCCCTTGCGGCGCTTATTGCGGCAGGCTCAGACAGCGTTTTTGCAGAGAGCGGCAGACTTGCTGCTTTTCCCGGCGCAGAGGGCGGCGGTATGTATGCACAGGGCGCAAGAGCAGCAGAAAATATAGAGATTTATCACGTTACAAATCTCGACGATTCGGGAAAAGGCTCCTTCAGGGATGCGGTTTCCAAGGGCAACAGAATTGTCGTATTCGATGTTGCCGGCACAATAATGCTTAAGGATAGACTCAGAATAGGCGCAAGCAATCTTACTATCCTCGGTCAGACGGCTCCCGGCGACGGAATCTGTGTAGGCGGAGAAAACGTAAGCTTCAGCGGCAGTGAGATCATAATGAGATATATGCGTTTCCGTATGGGCTATGAAGATGGCGTGTACGGTATGTCCGAGGAGGACGGTCTTGGCGCAAGAGGCGGTCACGACATTATTTTCGACCACTGCAGCATAAGCTGGTCGGTTGATGAGGACCTGAGCGTATATCAGGTTAAGAACTTTACGGCTCAGTACTGCATTATAAGCGAAAGCCTTAATGTTTCGGGACATGAAAAGGGCGCTCACGGCTACGGCGGAATATGGGGCGGCGTCAACTCATCCTTCCATCACAATCTTATAGCCACACACAACAACCGTGTGCCAAAGATAGGTACAAGCGCATCTACAACGGCTTACGAGAATACACAGGACTATGAGGGACTTGTGGATATAAGGAACAACGTATTCTATAACTGGCGTTCCGCAGACGGCGCATATGGCGGAGAAAACGGAATACGTCTTAATATCGTAAACAATTTTTACAAACCCGGTCCCGCTACGGGAAACAACAACAAGCATTTCTTTGTAGGAAATTCCGAGCTTAACTATACATACAAAAATGATGACGGTTCGCCCAAGAATTCAAACAGCAACACAGGTCCTACGATATACATAAGCGGAAACGTAATGGAGGGCAACCCTTCCATCACAGCGGACAACAAGAGCGGTGTTACAGTATCAAGACCCGATGCATCTAAGACCCAGTACGGTCCTACGGTTGTTAATTTCGCAGAGAATATTGACGACGACGTTACTATAAACATAGTTGAAAAGCCTTATGTAAACGACGATGTAAAGACGGTAACGATTAAAAACAGCCAGTACATAAACGACTATCCCATCACTACGGTAAGTGCCGATGCCGCATACAATGACGTCCTTGACAATGCCGGAGCAAGCTTCAGAAGAGATAAGATAGACGAAAGAGTTATTGAAAACGTAAGAAACAAGACTGCACCCACAGCCAGCGGAACAGGCAGCGGAGGTTCGGCAGGTCTTATTGATTCTCAGAACGATGTAGGCGGCTGGGACGCTGCTCAGCTTGACACAACACCGTCGGTCCTTGCAGACAGCGACACTGACGGCATTCCCGACAAGTGGGAGGATAAGCTCGGCTTTGACAAGACAGCAAACGATGCAGCTCAGATAGGCTCAGACGGATATACAAAAATCGAAGAATATGCCAATGCGCTCCTTACGGAAACAATTGACGAAAAAGCCGATTTTACCGCACTTCAGGAAGCTGTAAATGCAGCAAGGGCTCTTGACAGCACTCTTTATACGGCGGAAAGCTTTGGGGCTGTTGACAGTGCCGTAAATGCTGCTGAGGCTGTGCTTGCCGATGAAACGGCGGCTCAGGAAAAGGTCGATGCTGCGCTGAAGGCTCTCGAAGAAGCCGTTAAGGCTCTTGAGATAGACGGACTTGGCGATGTTGACGGCGACAAGGTAATAACAAGCAACGATGCGGCACTTGCATATATTATGGCGTATGACCCCAACGGCTCACAGGACGCAAAGGCAATTGCCAGAGCAGATGTAGACAAAAACGGCGAAGTAACCGTAAGCGATGCACAGAAAATACTTCAGAAGGTTTTAAGAGCTTCCATAGACTTTTAAAATTATAAATTCAGAGGAAACGTTCTCCGTTTCCTCTTTTTTTGCATTAAAAATGTTGAAATATACCACGTTATGTGATAATATTATTAATATTTTGGGGGTATGGGCAAATGAAGGATAATATTATCAGCATTAAAAACGTGAAATTCAGTTATGGCGAAAACGCTCCTGCGGCTGTGGACGGTGTGAGCCTTGACATTGCAGAGGGAGAAACGGTGTGCATACTGGGTCACAACGGCTCCGGCAAGTCCACTTTGGGAAAGCTTATGAATGCTCTGCTTGCGCCCGATGAGGGCGAAGTGTGGGTTATGGGGAAAAGCACGACAGGGGAGGATATATGGGAAATACGCCGCAGTGTGGGTATGGTTTTCCAGAATCCCGATGACCAGCTTGTGGCGAGCCTTACAGACGAGGACATAGCTTTCGGGCTTGAAAATATAGGTCTGCCGCCGGAGGAAATGGACGAAAGAATAGATTTCGCTCTTGACAGCGTGGGAATGACAGAGTTCAGACACAGCCCCATAGACAGGCTTTCTCTCGGACAGAAGCAAAAAATTGCGGTGGCGGGCATTTTGGCGTTAAGACCAAAATGTATAGTGCTTGACGAGGCGACCGCCATGCTCGACCCCAAAGGCAGACGAGATGTCTGCAATACTGTTTTCCGACTGAACAGCATTTACGGCATAACCGTTGTTATGATAACGCATTTCATAGACGAGGCGGCTCTGTGTGACAAAATATATATTATGGAGCAGGGACGCATAGTCATGGGCGGCAAACGTCAGGAGGTTCTGCCGGATACCGCAGGATTAAAGGCCTTTGGAATTTCTCCGCCCTTCTTCACAGATATAGCCGTACGTCTTGGCTTTGACGGCGGACTTTACAGTGCCGAGGAGGTCGCAGGAAAAATAGCCGACCGTATATGCAGACCTTATACGGAATCCGGAAACACAGCCCCCGAAGATAAGAGGGAAAATATAATAGAAATAAGGGACTTATATTTTGCCTATGATAAAGAGCCTGTGTTGAAGGGAATAAATATCGATGTAAAAGAGGGCAGCTTCACATCTGTCATTGGTCATACAGGCTCAGGCAAAAGCACGCTTATGAGGACACTTAACGGTCTTTACAGTCCGATCGGGGGAAATGTATATTTCAGAGGAAAGAGCATTTCGGATTATGAGGATATAAAACGCAGAATTGCTTTGGTTTTTCAGAATCCCGACCATCAGCTTTTTGAGGAAACAGTTATAAAGGACGTTATGTTCGGTGCTCTTAATATGGGGCTTTCCCATGATAAGGCAAGGGAGCTTGCGGAGGAGGCTCTCGTGGCGGTGGGCTTTCCCAAGGACAAATATGAAAGCTCTCCTTTTGAGCTTTCCGGCGGCGAAAAGAAAAGGGCGGCAATTGCGGGAATACTTGTTATGCAGCCCGAAGTGCTTGTGCTTGACGAGCCGGGAGCGGGACTTGACACCGGGGGCAGACGGGATATTGCCGATTGTATAGAAAGGCTGAAGAAGGAAAGAAATCTGACAGTTATTTCGGTTACACACAGCATGGAGGACGCTGCGGAATATTCCGACAATATCGTTGTGCTTTGCGGCGGCAGAGTTCTTAAACAGGCGGCGCCTATGGAGATTTTCAGACAGTCAGAGGAGCTTGAAAAAGCCGGTCTTGACCTTCCCAAAACCGCAAAGCTCAGAAGCTGCCTTGAAAAAAAGGGAATAAGGCTGCCGGACAATATATTATCAGCAGACGCTCTTGTGGACTGTCTGCGCAAAAGAATGAGTTGATGTTATGAATATTACCATAGGACGTTATTATGAAACAAAATCGGTTCTCCACGGGCTTGACCCAAGGGCAAAGCTTATATTTCTCTTTGTATATATCGCAGGAGTTTTTCTGAGCGATTCATTTGTGTGCTATGGGATAGTGATTTCTGTGCTTGCCGGAGCGATATGGCTGTCAAAGATTCCTTTCGGACTTATTGCAAAGGGGCTTAGGGGTGTGGCTTTTATATTATTGTTTACGGTCGTTATAAACATATTTTTTACCACAGGGGGCAGAACCGTTTTTGAAATGGGATTTGTAAGGATAACCGATGAGGGTATATTACTGTCGGTCAGAATATTTATCAGGCTCAGCGTGCTTATAATGATGTCATCGGTCGTTACACTTACCACAACATATCTGGCGATGGCGGACGCTATTGAAAGCTTTTTAAAGCCCTTCGCCGTTCTGGGAGTGCCTGCCCATGAAATAAGTATGATGATAACCATTTCTCTCAGATTCATACCTACACTCCTTGACGAGCTTGAGAAAATAAAGCTTGCGCAGACCTCACGGGGAGCTGTTTTTGACCGGGGCGGCATTATAAAAAGAGCGAAGAGTATGCTGCCGCTTATAATACCTCTTTTTATATCCTCTTTCAGAAGAGCCGACAGCCTTTCGGCGGCAATGGAGGCGAGATGTTACAGAGGAGGAGAGGGCAGAACAAAATATAAGACACTCAGATACAGTAAAAACGACGCTGTTTTATTTTTGTTTATGTTTTTTTATATTTTCTCTTTATTTTTGGTAAAATATATGCTATAATAGTATGATGTATATTGAAAGGAATATTTCAGATGAGGAAGATTCTGTTAAAAATTGCTTATGACGGCTCTATGTATTACGGCTGGCAAAGACAGAACAATTTTATAACGGTTCAGCAGAGGGTTGAGGAGGCATTGTCCCGTCTTATGAAGGAGGATATCTGCGTCAGAGGCTCCAGCAGAACGGATACGGGAGTTCACGCCTTGGGACAGGGGGCTGTTTTTGACGGCAACTTCACCATACCTACGGACAGAATACCCTACGCCCTTAATTCATTTCTGCCGCCGGATATTGTGTGCAGGGGTGCAAGAGAGGTAGACAACGGTTTTCACCCACAGTACAGTGTAATAAACAAAACATACAGATACAGGATACTCAATGAAGAATTTCCGAATCCTCTTCTTTCAAAATACACGGACTTCATACCATACAGTCTGAATATTGACCATATGCGCCGTGCCTGTGATTATTTTATAGGCAAAAAGGATTTCAAGGCATTCTGCGCATCAGGCTCCACCGCAAAAACTACGGAAAGAGAAATTTTTTCCCTTACGGCTGAAAAAAAGGATAATATAATAGATATTACAGTTACGGGCAGCGGTTTTCTATACAATATGGTCAGAATAATAGCAGGGACTCTTGTCTATGTGGGGCTTGGCAAAATAAAGCCTGAGGACATAGAGAGCATTATAGCCGGCAAAGACAGAACGCAGGCAGGGAAAACCCTTGCTCCCGGCGGACTTACACTTATGAACATAGTTTATGACTTTAGCGGAAACGGAGAATAATTATGAACGAAAGAAAAACACCGTCAAGAACGCCGTCAAGACGTGACGCAAGACGTGATGAACGACGCGGAACACGGCGAAAACCGAAGAAAAGCGGAAGATCCTATGTGGGATATGTCCTTTCAGGCATTATGTTTTTGCTTATTCTGGCAGTATTTATATTTGCCGTCCATATTGTGCTTCTTTATCTGCACGCAAGAGCCGGCATTCTGAATACCGATGAAAAAAAGGGACGTGAGGAATTCACGGCGACAGTCGTTATAGAAGAAGGCTCAGACCTCAAAACGATATCCGAAAGTCTGCACGAGGCAGGAATTATTGAATCGCCTTTCTTCTTCAGAATGAAATGCGGACTTGAGGACGCAGATACACTTATAAGCTATGGTACATATGAGCTTTCAAACTATATGGATTTTGACGAGCTTATAGATGTTCTGTCGTCTCCATCGGACAACGACTATATCTCATTTACCGTAATAGAGGGTCAGTCTATATATGAAATTGCAGAAAATCTTGAAGCCGTCGGTGTATGCTCACAGGAGGAATTCTTCGATGTGTGTGATAACGGAGAATTTGACTATGCCTTTCTGGAGGAAATTCCCGAAAGAGAAAACAGGCTTGAGGGCTATCTTTTTCCCGATACATATTTCTTATATGACGGATATACGGCGTGGGACGTTGTGAATATGATGCTCGGCAATTTCAACAAGAAAATCGTTGAAGGGCTTAAATTCGATATTTCCTCAAGTGAATATCCCTTTGATGACATTGTGATTATAGCCTCCATAATTGAAAAGGAGGTAAGATATCCGGAGGAAAGACCTGTTGTTGCCTCTGTAATATACAACCGTCTTAAACAGGGTATGAAGCTTCAGATGGACGCAACAGTGCTGTATGCAAAGCAGGAGCATTCCTCAAGGGTTTATGAAAGCGATACACAGATAGAGTCGGATTACAACACCTATCAGGTTTACGGACTTCCCAAGGGCCCCATAGGAAACGCCGGACTTGCTTCGTTTGAGGGGGCGCTCAACCCCGAAAAAACAAATTATATATATTATGTGCTTGAAAACACACAGACGGGGCAGCATTTCTTTACGGATAATTATGACGAATTTCTTGAAGCAAAACAAAAATATATATCGGGGTTTTGATTATGGTTATTTCCGATAAGGTTTTATACGACTATATAGACGGGCTTTTGCCTATGAGAAAAGGGGAGCTTGGCAGACTTCAAAGCTATGGCTATGAAAACGGCTATCCCATAATACCAAAGGACAGCGTTGCCCTTATGGCTGTTATACTTGCTCTTGTACGCCCGAAGGAAATTCTGGAGCTGGGAACCGCCATAGGCTTTTCCGCCTGTTTTATGACGGATTATCTGGAAAAGGGCGGCAGGGTGACGACTGTCGACAGATATCCCGAAATGATTGAAGAAGCCAAAGAAAATATAATAAAACTCGGCAAAACCAACAGCATAAGAATGATAGAGGGCGACATAAACGAGGTCGTTTCAAGTCTTGACGGCAGCTTTGACATTATATTTATGGACGGCGGAAAAGGACAGTATATAAACATTCTGCCCGACTGCCTCAGACTTCTCAGAACAGGCGGCGTGCTTATAGCCGATGACGTTATGCTTGACGGAGAAATAGGAAAGGAACGCCTTGAGGTCAAAAGACGAAACAGAACGACATGGACAAGGCTGAGAGAATTTCTGGACGCCCTGTGTTCTGACGAAAGTCTTGAAACAAGTCTGCTTACAATAGGCGGAGGTATGGCTCTATGCAGAAAAAAGAAATAAGAAAGCCCGAACTGCTCGCTCCCGCAGGAGATATGGAGAAGCTCAGAATTGTCATAAATTACGGAGCGGACGCCGTTTATCTGGGAGGAGAAAGCTTCGGACTTCGTGCAAAGGCAAAAAATTTCACATCGGAGGAAATGGAAGAGGGCATAAGGTATGCTCACAGTCACGGTGTCAAGGTCTATGTCACCTGCAATATATTTGCCCACAACAGCGACCTGAAGGCAATGGAGGAATATTTTTGCCGTATTGCCGATATGGGGGCTGATGCGGTGCTTATTGCCGACCCCGGTGTGTTCTATACAGCAAAAAAGGCTGCTCCTTCGCTGCCTGTCCATATAAGCACACAGGCAAACAACACAAACTATATGAGCGCCGAGTTCTGGAAAAATCTCGGAGCGGAAAGGATAGTTGCCGCAAGGGAGCTTTCCTTGGGTGAGATAAGGGAAATAGCACAGAACACCGACATAGAAGTCGAAGCCTTCGTCCACGGGGCAATGTGCATATCATATTCGGGCAGATGTCTGCTTTCCGCTTATTTTACAGGCAGAGATGCAAACAGAGGAGCCTGCACCCACCCATGCAGATGGAAATATTATATAACAGAGGCAACAAGAGAGGGAGAGTTTTTGCCCATAAACGAGGACGAAAGGGGAACATATATATTCAACTCAAAGGACCTCTGTATGATAGAGCATATTCCTGAGCTTGTGGAAAGCGGTATATGCAGCTTTAAGATAGAGGGCAGAATAAAAACAGCCTATTACGGCGCAGTTACGGTAAAGGCATACAGAGAAGCCATAGACGACTACTTCAAATCGCCGGCTCTCTATGAGCAGAAGAAAACCTGTTATCTGGAGGAGCTTAAAAAGGCAAGTTACAGAGGCTTTACCACAGGCTTTTATTTCGGCAGACCCGACTCTTCCTCACAGATTTACGATAATTCAGCCTATATAAAGAATTATGACTTTATAGGGCTTGTAAAGGAATATGACGAAGAAAACGGAACAGCCCTTATAGAGCAGAGAAACAAATTCTCGGTAGGGGATAAGGTTGAATTCCTATGCGCCGACGGAGAGGGATTTGAACAGAGTATAGACGCTATCACAGATTCCCATGGCGAACCGGCAGACTCCGCCCCTCATGCCCAAGAGCTTGTAAGAATAAAAACCGCAAAGGCGGTAAAATGTATGGATATTATGAGAAGAAAAAACAACAGGAGAGAGAAATGATTCCCTCTCCTGAATTTATATACGCTTAAAGCTTGTTATACAGTCTGAACACCAAAAAATACAGACCGTCCCAAAAAAATTTTTTCGTGTGCTTTTTAATTATATTTCCGACTTTTTTCTTTATTTTGTTTTTTATAAAGCCCATATCAGCGCCTCCTTTTTTAATGAACAGGCTCATCGCCCTGTTCGTCTGCCGCTGCGTCCTGTCCGCTGTCTGCTGCGGGAGGTGCCGCATCAGCCGGAGGAGCCTCCTGAGCCGGAGCATCTCCTGCCGGAGCATTGTCAAGGTCGCCGAATTCAGCTTCATAGGCATTTTCGATTTCATCGGGGGAGGGATTTTCGTTTACCTCCTGCTCGTCATCGTTGTCCTCTTCGTCCTCTTCATCGTCAGAATTGTTGGGAGCGGGTGCATTGGGGTCATAGCCATAGCCGGCATTATAATATTTCTCATCAAGATAAAGTCTTGCGGAGTGACCCTTGCAGTATTCCGTAGGTTCGGTTCCCTTTACGAAATATTCATTGTGTCCGCTGCAGCCGTTGGGGAGAAGTCCGCTGTAAGAGCATACATATACCTCCACAACATCATCGGGCTTTTCAAATTCCTTATATTCAAGCCCCTCGTGTACTCTTTCCATACAGCTGCGCCATACGTCCTCGTGAGAGCGCTCGTTCAGCCCCTCCATATTCCTTACGGTGTCGTCATAGCTGTCATAGCCAAGCCATATTCCGGCAACATAGTAGGGTGTTATGCCTACGAAGGTAAGGTCCTTCGTGTCGGTCGTGGTTCCCGTTTTGCCGCATAAAGGCATATTTATATTTCTGAAGGCTGCCGCCGTACCTGTTCCCTTTGTAATAACGTCCTTCATCATATCTATAAGCACGTAGGAGGCTCCCGGTGACAATACCTCTCTTTCTTCAAAATCCTCGTCATAGTCAAGAAGAGTATTTCCGTTATGGTCCAGAACCTTTGTATACAACGTAGGCTTCTTATATACGCCGCCGTTGGCTATTGTGCCGTATGCCGCAGTAACCTCAAGCTGTGTTACGCCGTTTGTTATGCCGCCAAGAGCCGTGGAAAGATGGGCGTCGTTTTCAAGGGTCGTGAAGCCGAAGTTTTCAAGATATTCATAGCAGGTATCTACGCCAACCATATCCATTGCCTTTACGGTAACTACATTCATAGAGTCCTGTATACCCTTGCGGGGGTTTGCCATTCCTCTCCAGCTTTTGCCCCACCAGTTTGACGGCTCATAATTGCCGACCTTAAAGGGTGAATCCTCTATTGGCGTAGCCGCCGTAAGTCTGCCTGTATCTATACCCGGAGCATAAGCCGCCAGAACCTTGAATACCGAACCGGGCTGACGGGCGGAATCTGTGGCACGGTTAAAGCCTCTGTTTACTGTTTTGGCTCCTCTGCCGCCGATAAGGGCGGGTATATGACCTGTGTGATAATCCTCGATTACCATTGCCGCCTGCGGTTCAACGGTGAAGGTGGACTTTTCCGCCACTATGCTTTCACTTCCCGTCAGACTGCCTTCAACCTCCGCTTTTTTTTCAGCCACGAATTCATCGGCTGCCTCCTGACTTCTTACAAACTTATTGAATTCGGAATGCTCCTGCTTGCCTGTTGCGGAATCTTCAACGGATACCGTATAGGTTGCTCTCAGATTATACCTTGCATTGGGGAACAGTGAGTCATCGGCAAAGGTTTCGTCAAGTATGTTTTGTATATTCTTGTCAAATGTGGAATATATCTGCAGACCGCCGTTATAAATAACGTAATTTGCCTGTGCTGACGACATATTATATTTGTTCTGGAGATCCTCCGAAACCTGATCGAAAAGACTGTCTATAAAGTAGGTGTGTATTACAGTGCCCGTATTGCTTCCGTCAGTGCTTGACTGGGAAACAGAGGAATAAACGTCCTCGGCAAGAGCGCTGTCATGCTCCTCCTGTGTTATATAGCCCTGTTCAAGCATTTTTTTAAGGATTTCGGTTTGTCTTGCCTTATTATTCTCAGGATTTGTTCTTGGAGAATAATGATAGGGATTATTTGTAATTGCCGCAATAACGGCGCATTCGGCGAGATCAAGCTCGGAAACGTCTTTATTGTAATAGCCCTGTGCGGCGGCTTCAACGCCGTTATAGCCGTGACTCAGGTTTATTGTGTTAAGGTAAAGCTCCAAAAGATATTTTTTCGCTGCATCTTTCGAGCCAAGCTCCTCGGTGAGCATTGATTCGTACTGTATTGCGAGATATTGCTCCTGTATTTTTGTTTCAAATGTGTTTCTGCTTACCTTGGTCACATTGTTTTTGATAAGCTGCTGTGTAAGCGTAGAAGCACCCTGAACCTCCGTACCGGAAAGGGTTGAATAAGCGGCTCTTGCAATACCTTTGAGGTCTACGCCGTTGTGTTTGTAAAAACGCTCGTCCTCTATTGCTATAAAGGCATTTTGCATATCCTCCGGTATTTTGTCAAGGGTAACGTAAATTCTGTTTTCCTCTCCATGAAACTCGTCTATCTTGGAGCCGTCCTTATCATACACAAAGGAGGTATATGCATCAGGCTGTATAGACAGAATTTCAAGCGCCGGAGCATCTCTTATAACGCATATATAAATGCCAAGTCCTGCGCCGAGGCAGGCAAAAATAAGGCTGAAAAACACAATAACAGCAAGCCTTACGACCCATTTAAGACACCAGAACAGTCTGCCGACAAAGCCTTTTTCGGAAACCTTATTCTTTTTGTGTCTTTTGCCGTTTCCGCCATGGGCAGATGGCTGTGGATTTTTATGAGCCCCCGTATTATGGTGAGTCTGCCTGTTTTCATCACTCCGATGGGCATGGTGTGCCGATGTATTTTGTACGGAGTGCTGCACAGGCTTATTTTCCGAGGTATGCTGCGCAGGCGTGTTTTCTCTTTCCATAATTCTTTTTGTGAGTCTTGGGGCATAATCATCGCCATAGCCCATACCCGGACTGCCCGTGCCCGAATCACGATTATGTAAAGACAAATCATTATTATCGTTTTTCATAATAATACCTCCCGACAATAAGTATGTTTTTATTCTGAATAATTATGTAGCGCTTTATACTGTTTTCCCTTTGAACAGCAGAATCATATGACTTATTATATCATTGATATTTACAGTAATCACCAAGATTTGTCTGCTTTTTTGGCAGAGAATAATATTAGTGATAAATAAGCTGTTTTTATACATATTATTATAACAGATTAATAAAAAAATACAATCAAAATTTTTATCGGAGGTTGGCTTTTTGTTTAAATTTTACAAAAAACACCGCAAAAAAGCCCCGTGGAGGCTCTATATTTCGATTTTTTTCACATTTTTGATAATTACGGCGTGTCTGAGTTTTATTGATAACGTGGTTTTTTCCGCTGCCGAGGAGATATCATCGGACTATGCGGCGGCGTATGTAAACAAAAAAATAGACGAGCTGACGGAAGGAATAATAAGCGAAAGAAATCTGAGCTATAAGGATTTTTATGAAGCACAGAACAAAGAAGGGGAGCTGTCGCAAATAACGGTCAACTCCCTTCTTATAAATGACATATGCGCCAAAATTGCAGCCGAACTGTCCGAATCCCTCAGCAATGCGGAAAGCTCCGACATAAGGCTGCCTTTGGGAATGCTTACGGGAATAAAGCTTTTTTCAAACTGCGGACCGAAGATAGAAATAAAGCTTCTGCCCATCGGCTCGGCGCTTTGCGACTACGGCAGCACACTTACCGACAGTGGCATAAACAGTGTGAATTACAGCATTTATCTGAACATAGACGCAGCCGTTAAAATAGTATGTCCCTTTGCCGCAAAGACAATCAACATAAAAAGAAAATATGTGCTTGTGGATACGGTTTTTCAAGGCTCTGTGCCCGAATATTATTTCAGTGCGGACAGGTGAAGGGCTTATGGTCTGTTATAGACAGGATCTTTCACTCCCGGTATATTTTCGGTTATAAAATTATCGGCATAGCCGTCAAAGCCTGTGAACAGCCAGCTTTTGTCGTTAAGCTCCTTTATATACTGCTCTCTCAGACTGTCTATATCCGGAAAGCCCGTTATTTCAGACACAATGGAGTTGAAATCGGCGTCCGACTGAGTGCTTCCGCCATCGGTTCTGACCCTGCCGGATCGTACGGCTCTGTTAAGACTGTCTATAAGTCCGTATTCAAGACTGCCGTCAGCATTTTTCACCGTCGGATATTTTGAGTCCATATATGCAAAAAACCACATACAATTTCCGTATGGCTCGTAATTCCAATCCCTTACGGAAGGGCTGTAATAATCCAGCTTCAGCAGATCATCGCCTGCCCAGTGATAATAGCGGAATCTGCCGTAATTTGCCATATTTTCAGTCCACCATGACGAGTCAAGGTGGATATACTGCTGAACGGCGTGGGTAAGCTCATGGGCAAAAAAACCGACATCACGTGGATTTTTATTGGCAAATGCCGTTGAAAAGCTTATGAGATAACCATGAGTAAAACCGACTACATTTTCTCCCATATCAAAATTTTTGTCGGCTTTCAGTATTATGGCTTTGGAGGTATTTTCATCACCCCATCTCCTGACAAGTCGGGGATAGACCTCGTAAAATATATTTTCAAGCCTGTCCTTGTATGTGCTGTCGGTTATGCTGTCCCAATCACCTATGAAAAGTATCTTATATTCTCCCGAAGCGTTGGCCTGACGTGCCTGTTCAACAATGCTTTTTCCGATCGTATAGTCAAATCTGACGTTCTGTACAATGTTATCATAATGAGAATACATAAAGCTGCTTGCAACATAATAGAATTCCGGCCGATTTACAATGTCGCTCACCAATGTTTTAAGTTCATCGCAGCTTATATTATATTCTGAAATATCTATTTCTTCCGTATTATAATTTTCAATGTTTGCGGCAAGAACACTTCGGAGATCGCCGGTTTGCACGCTATTTTCCTGCAAAGAGATCGACTCTTCCTTATCTGTAATGTAAACCGTGCGCTCCTCCGCTGACCATTCTATCTGCTTATTGAATGCCATTGCTGCGCCACGGAGGGGAAGATAGGAGGTTTCATTCACTATTATAGGCTTAAGCTGTGTGCCGTTTTCATCGTAATATACGAATATGCTGCCGTCCAGAACTATTCTAACTTCATCAGAATAGGAATTTACGCCGCTGCCTTTATTGCCTATGTATACTGTATTAGTGAAGCCGTCCCAGTCGATGGGTTTGCCGAAAACCTCGGCTATTGCCCGTACAGGCAGATATGTCCTGTTTTCATATACCAGAGGATATATTTCATTTCCGTTTGCATCATGCGCCTGAAAAGCTTCGCCATTTATTACAAGCGATATCTGTCCGGCAGCATATGTATTGACGGACATTAACCAAAATATAAGAACAACTGTCAGAGCGTGAAAAAAGTTCTTTTTGCTGAATTTATTATGCATAACAATACCTCCTGTTTTATATGCCCCACCTTTTAAACCATCATATGATGGTTTTAAAAGGCGGACCAACGGGGCCGAGGCGAGGCGTGGGGGACGAGGGGCAAAGGGCGGAGGCTCCCAAGGTCGCTTCCGCCCTTTGCCCCTCGTCCCCCACGCCTCGCCTCGGCTTGCCGCCCGCAGTTTATCGGCTTTCACTTATTATATTATACTAAAAGCAGCAATACAAAATCAACACTGTTAATTATATTTTAATAAAAGATTTATTGTCAATAAATTTTGTTTATATTTGTAAGGTTTGAAATAAGCATCCAGTTTTGCAGGAAGGGACGCATTATATTCCAATAGCTCAGTCCGGCCAGCTTAAATTCCCTTGCCAGATTGAATTTGCCGTATACGCTGAGTGCGTCCTCAAACCATACCTCGTGCATAAGACCGTCTTTTTTGTATTTATAATAAGGGCTTTGGGCAAGCTCGTCAAACATTATTTCGGCATTGTTTCTGTATGCACGTTCAACCGCTTCAACATTGGATATGGATTCCGCTCTTGATTCACCCCTTACATAGGGCAGTGTCCAGTCATATCCGTAATTTGGCATTCCCATATATATTTTATTGGGATTTATTTCGGAAACGGCATACTCCACAACCTCTCTGACCTTATTAAGCGGCGCAACAGCCATAGGAGGACCATATGTGTAGCCCCATTCGTAGGTCATTATTAATTCTACGTTGGAGGAGGCGCCTAGGGATTGGTAGTTGTGACCTTCGTAGAGGAGACCTGTCTGGGTGTCGGAGGTTTTGGGGGCGAGGGCTACTATTATGAAGAGTCCTTCGTCGTTCAGGCGGCTGCGGAATTTTTCTATCATGGCGGCGTAGTTTTCGCTGTCTTCGGGGTAGATGAATTCAAAATCCATATCAAGACCTATATAGCCCTTTTCTTTCATATTTTCTATGATATTTTCTATGAGCTTATCCTGTGTTTCTTCATTATCTATGAGGGTTGAGGCAAGCTCGTTTGAAAAGCTGCCGTTTTCGGTAAGGGCGGAAATCAGCATGACGGGACCTGCGCCGTAGCGTCTGGCAAGGGCGGTAAGTTCGGAGTCGTTTATTTTCAGAAGCTCTCCTTCGGGGGTGAAGCCATATGAAAAAATAGTCAGATAGGTGAGGTAGGGAAGAGTCTGTTTGAGAATTGCCCTGTCGATATTGGGATAGGCATAACCGTTTATTGACATGGTTCCTGTGGGTTTATCCTCGAAGGATATTACTATTCTCTGTCCCGGATATATTTCATCGGGATTTATTATCTGAGGATTTGTCTGAAGAAGTCGGCTGAGGGTCGTGCCTTCCTTTGCGGCTATCTCGGCAAGTGTATCGCCGGGCTTTACATAATACGTTTTGTCGGGTTTAAGAATTATAAGATGCTGTCCGACAGAAATTTTATCGGGGTCTGTAAGCTGGTTGTACAGCGCAAGGCTATATGACGATACATTATAATTTCTTGCGATTCTGTCAAGTGCATCGCCTTCCTTTACTGTATATATTTCCATAATTATCACCTCAGTTCAATATATTCCGTGATTTATGTCCCTGTTCTGAAAAAGGGGGCAAAAGAATGTTGACAGAAGATAGCTTTTTGTTTATAATATATTTATAATAATATGGATAAGTATAATCGGTTGAATTTTTCAAAAATCGCGTCTATATGTTGGTCGTGGGTTATGGCTTATGACTATATGTAGCGCCGCAGCAAGAAAAATCAGGGAATCCAAGCCGATGGTCTGCTATTTGGTACAGCTTGGAAGGGCACTTTTTAAGGGTGCGTGGCAAACCTTTTGTCTGTGCCGGAGAGTTTCGGCTTTTTCCAAGGGTGCTCCCGTTTTGCGCCCTGCATATGTGCGCTGGGTTTTTTGGCTTATCGTATATTTGAAATATAAATGCGATAAGCAAGGCAGCTTAAGACAAGGCGCTGTCTGCATACGCAAATGGGAGCATACCGATATATTTTATTTTCCATATCAATTATACTATTTTATTATTAAAAAGGAGGAAGAAAAACGTGAAGTTAAATTCAAAAAGAGTTGTCAGCGTTATTCTTTCCGCAGCTATGCTTGTTTCGGGTATGTCCGTTTCGGCAATGGCTGCAACCCGCGGCGACCTTGACAACGACGGCATAGTTACTTCAAACGATGCTGCTCTCGTTTACAAGGCTGTGGCTGACGGAACAACTGCACAGCTTGACCTTGAGGCTGCCGATGTTGCAGGCTCTGACGGCAAGATAACAAATGAAGATGCGGCAGCAATTATGCAGTATGTTCTTCGTGCATCAACAGTACTTGAGCCGGCAGGCGAAGTTCAGGAACCATCTGTGGATGAATCCAACATCTGGTGGCTTGATGAGCATGAAAATGTTGACGGTACGGAAGGTGGAGGTATTGCACCCGGTACATATGACATTTTAGATGGTCTTTCATTCAGATTTTTGGAGCCGTTAGACAACGCAGCGACAAATTACACAGCCGACACGGGAAGAACTTATACATTAGACGGCAAAAAGCACAACGGCTACAGAAACGGAAGCAGACCTAAAAATGCAGGTCAGATTCCCAATGGCGATGCTTTTCCGACAAGCGGAAGTGCTTTCCTTGCTATACCTTCTGTTGACGGCGCTATTACTTTCTATCTTGCAGGACAGGCAAATGATTATTACATCACCACATACAAGGTAGAAGCAGACGGCTCTTACACATTTGTTGAATCATCAACTCATGCCGGTGGCGCTTCAATGAGTGCAACCGCAGCAGGCAAAGCCGGCTATGCTTATTTAGCAACTACTTCAACAGGTACAAACAACTTCTTATTATGCGGCGTTAAGTTTATCAAAGATAATCTTCAGAAAACTGCCGTAGACTTTGTTCACAATACAGGTGTTGACCCGGAGGATTCAAGTGTAATTATTTATCTTACAGATGTTGATACAAAGGATCCTGTTGAGATCAATTATGCTTCAACAGAAGTTACACTTAATGTAGGTCATACATACTCAATTCTGTCAAATGACGGAAGTCTTGATGTACTTTTAGACGGTTCTTCGGAATTCACCTACACAGGTCAGGAGAAGCTGACATTTGATGTTAACAAGCTTGACAAGGTAACACTTTCAGGCGAAATTACATTTGATTATCCTGAAGATGCAAAGGCAAGTGATATTGTAACAAGCCTTACATTTACAAGCAAGGCTAATCCTGATGTAAATTATTCATTTGATGCAAGTTCAGGTCTGACAATAAATGCTGATAATACTTACTCAGTAAGCATTTATCCCGGTGACTATACTACATCTGCTAAAACAGCTAATGATAGTTATACAACATATGATAATGTAGTTGTTGAAAGAAAAGATACAGAAAATGAAATCTATCTTGAAAACAATACTCCTTATCCATATCCTACGGCTTACGATCCGGAGATCAGTGTGCCCGGCGACTATAAAACGCTCACAGAAGCTCTCAAGGCTGTTAAGGCTATGACAAGAACAGAGGATCAGGTTGTAACAATCAACTTTGCTGATGACATTATGGAGAATGTATATGTTGATGTTGATAATGTAACCTTCAACGGCAACGGTCATTCACTTACATGGTATTATGGCAACACAGCTTATTATTACTCAGTAACACCTTCAACATCAGCTAAGGCTCCGACAGAGGGCTTATACAGCGAAAGACTTTTCAGGGATAAATACACTAAAAACCAGACAAGCGGTACTTACTGGGGCGGTGTACTGGTAGTAAATGCAAAGAACTTTAATGCGCAGGATCTTACAATCCAGAATACGTTCAGTTATTATGTAGTTCAGGAAGAGCTTGATGATGGCGTTGAATACTCAAAGCTTGACAGACAGTTAGACTCAGATGTAAACAGTCAGTCTGTAAGAGAAAGAGCAAGTGCCGTTATTCTTGGTGTAAGCGCCGATAATTCTGAATTCAAGAATTGTAAAATTCTTTCAAGTCAGGATACTTTAGGCTATAACGGACAGACTGCAGGTCATGCTTACTTTGTAGACTGTACGATCGGCGGAAACGTTGACTTCATCTGCGGCGCAGGTACTATGGTATTTGATGACTGTGAGCTTCAGTATTATGAAGAAGGCTATACCTCACCCGGTTATCTTACAGCTCCCAAGACAAATCCCTACATCTTCAGAGGCTGTTATGTAACACTCAGCTCAGGCAAGAATGTAAACGATCCTACGGAAGGAAAGCATGTACAGGGTGCTAAGGGTGCGCTTGGAAGAACATGGTATACCGGACAGAACGGTCAGCTTACAAGTACGGCTTACTTCATTGACTTCAATACAAACGGCAATGTAGATTTAAAAACACCTTGGCTTGAAATGAACGGCGCTCGTGAAACCGCAGATTTCTATGCTTACAACTTCAGAGAAAGTGAAGACGGCGAACCCCTTACGGAAATACCTTTCACAAAGGTTTACACAGATCCTTCAGAAGATGAGTCAGGTTTACTTGCTAAGTATATCAACGATGATATCATCTATTCCGCTCTTGCCGGCTGGAAACCCGATTATTATAAGACAACAGGCTCCGGCGGACAGGCTCCTGATGAATCAACGCGTAAAGACAGCTATGTATTCAATTTAAGAACAGTTGAAACCATTAATCCGGTCAACTCAGAGTACATCAAAGCTGACGATGCCATTAATGAGAACATCTATAATTCAATTTTTGCAGTTGCTTCAAACGGCACTATAAGAAATAACAACAGTAACAGCGTTCAGGTTGCAGAGGGTAATGTATTATATGTTCCCGCAGCAGTCGGAAGCAAGATAACAATTAAATATTTTGATTATGAAAAGAACTCACCGAACTATGCTTTTGCAAAGGTTGCCGAAACGGCTGCCGAAACCAATCCGCAGGAGTACACTGTAAAAGACGGTGATTTAACCGCTCTTCCGGATGCAGATGCAAACGATAAGTTCTATGTAGCTGTTACATCAACAAACAACAACTGCTATATTGCAGAAATCGATGTTGACAACACAGGCGTAACAGAATAATCATGAGTTAAATTTTGGCGAAGTCCTTCGGGGCTTCGCCTTTTTTTATTTTGGGGAAAATGGGGTGTATTACAAAAAAAAGTAAATAAAAAGTAATGGGTGTGTAACATTTTTGTAACAATCATAGTATATAATATATATGTGTAGAAATGAGCAAATACATACCCACATTTGCAGAAAGGAGCATGACCGTAATGTTTATAAAACAAATTAAATATGTTTTTATACTTACATTCTGTTTTATGGCCTTGCAGGCTGTAAGCGTTTTCGGATCACAGACTCCTTCGCAGGCGGCGAACTTTTCAATCGCTGAGGGATTCGACACAACTAAAGACTATGAGGCTACTTTTGATTCTACAAGAGTCGTTTCGGGTACGGCGACTAAGGGCGCAAACATCAATATAAGTGTTTACGACCCGGAGATTGTCGTTGACGGCTCCTATAGTAAAATTTCCAATTATGATTTAGTAGTTGGTCAATCGGGAATTTTTAGGCAAACTATAGACCTCAAGCTCGGAAAGAATTACGTAGTTGCATCAGCAGCCGGCAGTGATGTGTCTTATCAAACAACGATAAACAGAAAAGAAAGCCAAATTCAGTCTGATCTGGACGGTATTATAGTGCTGCCCGGTCAAAAATATGCTTTTAATTACAGTGGATAAACAGCGGGAGAAAAGGTGAGGTTTATGTTTAACAAATTTAAAAGCTTAACAATCACTTTCTTAATTCTCTTAGCTGTTTATCAGACCAATAAATTATGGTTTGAAGGTTTTTCAAGCCATAATTTTTTTTACAGCATTTTGAACACGGGATATGAAAGAGGCTCTGCTTCTGCAACGGAAAGTGAAATTGAATATATAGCTATAAACAACGGAAGCGGCAAATATCTGCTCACATATGACAAAAACAGTATGGTTCAGATAAGGCTCGATCTGAAAAAGGCAGTGGGGGCTGCGGTAAATAAGGGCAGACTTTCCGACTATGACAGAAATATGCTGAAGGAGGATCTGAAGGGCAGATGTATAGTCGTACACTATGCCTTTGATATGGACAGGGACATCTTCAAGTCGCTTTTTGATGCAGAGCCGAACACATACAAGAAATTTGACTCCTGTCTTTTTACCGTAAGCGGAGCAGACAATTTAAGGGCGGCTTTATTCGGTTCGGACAATCTGGAGGGCGTTGTATATGAGCTTGAAGGATATTCGGATATTCAGAACATAACGCAGATAATAGACGCAGGAAAAATCGCAGAGGGGAGCAGATATTATATATCCTCCGTACAGAACAACTACGATGTATTCACGGGCAACGAATTCATACCGGCGCAGACCGGCGAAACATATTATTACAGCATTTCCGAAGACAATCCCGTAAACGGCGACGGGGCAGTTGATGTGGCGGCACTCAACAGCTATGTGAACAACTATTTTGACAATCCTGTTCTGAAGTGGAGCAGTATGGACGGTGATACCTATATTTTCAGCGATGAGAGGAGAGTAGTCAAGTATTATCCCCAAGGCGTTATGGAATATAAGGTTTATTACGGATATACCGACAACGAGGAAGAAGCGGATTTTGCGGAATATCTCAGCGCTGCGGAGGATTTTCTGTCAAACGATGTCAATCTTAAAAATGAAGTCTATCTTACTGACTATATTGCTTCGGAGAATACCATTACATTTTATTTTGACTACAAGCTTGACAACTTCACACTTTCACTTTCCGAGGACATGAAGGAAAGGACGGGGCTTAAAAGCTTTGCGGAGGTAAGTGTTGAAAACGGAAGGGTAACGGGGTGTAAAAGATATACTTCAGATTATCAGACAACCATAAAAGAGCCTGTGTATACCGACAAAACCTTTCTTGAAGTCATTGACAAGGTTCTTTACGAAACAGGCAGCGAATATCTGAACGGGCTTAAGCTGGGATATCTGGAAACAGGCGGCAGCGCAGGACTTTATTATATTGTGGACATCAACAGGAACATATATACGGAATCCGCCGAAAACGAAACGGAGCCACAGGAGGAAACAGAAGAATAAAAAAACGGCTTTTTGAGGTTGCCCCCAAAAAGCCGTTTTTTTTATTCGGTAAGTGAAAAATTATAGAGCATATAGTTTACATCTTTTTCATAGAGGTCGTAATTTTCATCGCCTACGGCTGTATAGTAAAATTCATACACACAATCGTCAGCAAGAGCAAATATTATGTCCTTCTTTATGCCCGTTTCCTCAAGGGGCTGATTGATTATCCAATAGCCCTTAAGTCCTGCTATGGTCGTACTCTGATAGGACATAAAGCCATCGTCAAGCCTTTGGGCAAGTTCTGCCGCCACAGTATCTATGGCTTCATCCTCATCGGTTATATCGAAAAGTGAAATATCCTCCTTAAGAACCTTAAGCGTTGCCGCAGGCTCTCCCGTTTCGGTTTTTGCGGTGGTTTTAAACTCGGCGCTGTAAGTATATGTGCCGTAATCTTCTTCTATTTCAACATTTTTGCTGACCTTCCAGTTTGTATCATATTTCATCTGATATCCTGAGTCTTTGTCTTTGAAAACCTTTTCCGGGGAACACCCTATAAGGCTTGCTGCAACTACAGTACAAATTAAAAACAACTTGACTTTCATCTTAAAAAAACTCCTTCTGCAAATCTGCACAAATTCTATTATACATTTTAATTATTGTTTGACCATTTGTCAATAGATGTTTCAACTTTTTGTAAAATAAAGATGAAACTCAGCCTTCATCGGCGGAACTTCGGGAACTTACGATTCTTTTCACAGCCTTTTCAAGCTTCACTCTCGGCAGCATAACAAGCCGTCCGCACCTTACGCATTTTATTTTGAAATCAGCGCCCACACGCAGGACTTCCCACTCGTGGCTGCCACAGGGGTGTTGTTTTTTCATATATATTATGTCGCCAAGATTAATTTCCATTGTTATCCTCTTTCACTATATGAACAACTCTTTGAGGGTAGGGGATATTGATGCCCTCCGACTCAAAGCGTTTCTTTATTTTTAGCCTTAAATCTCTTTCCACTGCCCATTGTCTGCCCGGACGGCAGTCAACGGATATCCTTATGACAACGCTGTTGTCGCCAAACTCCGTTATACCCAGAACCTCCGGCATATTGATAATATCCTTTACTTCGCCCTCCGAATAAATGCGGACAAGCTCATCTGTCAGAATATTTATTACGCTTTCGGTGTCACATTCATAGGGCGTGCCTATTTCGATTATTGCGCGGTTATATTCCTTACAGCAGTTTGTTACGATTTTTATTTCGCCGTTGGGAATAATATATACGTCACCGTTGTAATTTCTAAGCTTTGTTGTTTTAAGACCTATGGACTCCACCGTGCCCTGATATTCGTTTACCTGTATAATATCGCCCACATCATACTGATTTTCCATAAGTATGAAAATGCCGGAGATAATATCGCCTACAAGGCTCTGCGCCCCCAAGCCAAGAGCAACGCTGCCGACTCCGGCAACGGCTATCAGTGAAGCGGGGCTTACACCGAATATAAGGAGAATCTGACAGAGAATGCCGAAATATATGAAATATTTAAACACGCTTGAACAGACGGTGAATGCCGTTTCATTTTTACGGTTGACTTTATTGAAAGCGCTTTTCAGAAACCGGATAAGTATTTTTAAAATAATTTGCCCTACGACAACGGCTATTATACACAAAAGGATCTTATAGAAAAAATCCACCGCCGTCAAAAAATTTTCAAAGCCCAATTCAATTGCCTTGCTTCTGAAAAATTCCCTCATAAAGCTCCCCCTGAATACAAAATAATTCACAATATTCATTTTAATAAAATCCGCCCCTTATGTCAAGACCTTTAATAAATCTTAATATGAGCGGGACAAAAAAAGAACCCCTGCCTATAAAAGAATAAGCAAGGGTTATAAAATTATCTGTAAAGAACCTGTGTAAGAATGGATTCGAGATATTCCTGTCTGCCGCTTTCTACCTTTGGTTCACCATTTTTGAGGGTATATTCCTCAAGGCTTTCAAGAGTTGCTGTTCCGTTCATAATTTCGGCGCCTATGCCGCTCTTATAGCTTTTATATCTGTCAAGGACAAAGCTGTCTATGCGTCCGTCCTCGATTATTTCATATGCCTTTATAAGACCGAGGGCAAAGGTATCCATACCGCTTATATAAGCAAGGGCAAGATCGTCAAAGGTGAATGATGGACGTCTTACCTTGGCATCGAAATTAAGACCGCCGTTTGTAAAGCCACCTGCCTTTATAAGCTCATACATAGCACAGGTAGCCGTTCTGACATCTGTGGGGAACTGGTCGGTATCCCAGCCGAGATGTTCATCGCCCTGATTTGCGTCTATTGAGCCGAAAAATCCGTTTATTCTTGCAACCCTCAGCTCATGTTCGAAGGTATGACCGGCAAGGGTAGCGTGGTTTGCTTCTATATTCAGCTTGAAGTCATTGTCAAGACCGTATTTTCTGAGAAAGCCTATAACGGTTGCGGAATCAAAATCGTACTGATGTTTTGTAGGTTCCTTCGGTTTTGGCTCTACATAGAAATCGCCGTCAAAACCTTTGCTTCTTGCGTAATTTACAGCCATTTTCATAAGTCTTGCCAGATTGTCAAGCTCTATTGCCATATTTGTGTTGAGAAGAGTTTCATAGCCCTCTCTGCCGCCCCAGAAAACATAGCCCTTGCCGCCGAGAGTGATGGTTGCGTCAATGGCGTTTTTGATCTGAGATGCGGCATAAGCGAATACATCGGCTTCGCATGATGTGCCTGCTCCGTGCATATATCTCGGATTGTTGAAAAGATTTGCCGTACCCCAAAGAAGCTTTATGTTTGTGCCCTCCATTTTGCTCTTTATGTAAGCCACAATTTCCTGCACGTTTTTCTTTGTTTCCGCAAATGTTTTGCCTTCGGGGGCAATATCCATATCATGGAAGCAGAAATACTCTATGCCGAGTTTATCCATAAATTCAAAGCCTGCGTCTACCTTTGCCCTTGCAATATCCATAGGGTCGGTTTTGCCATAGCTTCTGTCAATAGTGCCTGCACCGAAAGGATCCGCCATAACAGCGCAGAGGGTGTGCCACCAGCTCATTGCAAATTTAAGATGATCCTTCATAGGTTTGCCGTCAATTATTCTGTCTGCATCGTAAAACTTGAATGCAAATGGATTTTTGGAGCCTTGTCCTTCATATTTTATTTTGCCGAAGTTTGGAAAATAAGTCATACACAACCTTCCTTTCTTAAATTATAAAGATATAAATATTATAACACAGCTGTTATTTTTTTACAACAGATTTTATTAAAAAAATGTAGGCTCTTGGGAATTTTTACAGAGCGGAAACAGAATATTACGTCAATATATGTACAATATTGGGTGTTGAAGATGAAATAAAATAATGGTATAATAAACGGAAGTTTGTTATTATGTTTTTTTATGAGGTGATTTTATGTCAGTTATACACCCTTTTAAGGGATATCGTCCCACTCCTGAGCTTGCTTCGGCTGTTGCCGCTCTGCCATATGACGTTATGACAAGCGAGGAAGCAAGGGAAATGGTAAAGAATGAGCCATATTCATTTCTTCACGTTGACAGGGCGGAGATAGATCTGCCTGTGGGAACCGATCCCTATGACAGCAAGGTATATGAAAAAGCCGCAGCAAATCTTGAGTCTATGATAGAAAAGGGGATATATATACAAGACGGCAAGGACGTTCTGTATATTTACAGACTTACAATGAACGGAAGAAGTCAGACAGGGCTTGTATGCTGTACTTCCATAGACGAATATCTTGAAAACAAAATCAAAAAACACGAGCTTACAAGGGAAAGCAAGGAAAAGGACAGAATCAGGCACGTTGACGCCTGCAATGCCAACACAGGTCCTATTTTCCTCACATACAGGGACAGCAGCGAAGTCAACAGAACCATAACGGATTTCACGGAAAGCCACAGCCCCGTATATGATTTTATATCTGACGACGGCATAGGGCATACCGTATGGGTCATTGATGAGGACAAGGTTATAGAGGAGCTTGTGAACATCTTCAAGGGTGTTGAGTCCCTTTACATCGCAGACGGACATCACAGAAACGCTTCAGCCGTAAAAGTGGGGCTTATGAGGCGAGGGGCTGACAAGGCTTATGACAGGAATGCCGAATATAACTTTTATCTGTCTGTTCTGTTTCCGAAAAGTCAGCTTCACATTATGGACTACAACAGGGTAGTGACAGACCTTAACGGACTTGACGAAGCCGGATTTATGGAAAAAGTCGGAGAAAAATTCTATGTAGAGGAATATAAGGGCGATGGAAACCTCAGACCTGACAAAATCCATACCTTTGGTATGTATCTCAACGGAAAATGGTATCTTTTAAAGGCAAAGCATACCGATGACAGCGATCCGGTCAGAAGTCTTGACGTATCTATTTTGCAGGAGGAGCTTCTTGCGCCCATACTCGGCATAGGGGATCCGAGGACAGACGACAGAATAGATTTTGTAGGGGGCATAAGAGGACTTGAGGAGCTTGTGAAAAGAGTTGACGAGGGCAATATGAAAATAGCCTTTTCCATGTACCCAACAACTATGGAGCAGCTTATGAAAATCGCCGACAGCGGCAATATAATGCCTCCAAAATCAACGTGGTTTGAGCCAAAACTCCGTTCAGGTTTATTTATCCATAAAATCACTGATTAAAATTTGCTTTTTTCGCTCATAATATTATTGAAAAATATTTTAAGCGAGGAAGTGTTTATATGAACGGATTCAAAACAGGTCTTATAGCCGGCGGACTTATAGGTATTCTCGGACTTTCAATGGCAATGAGCGACAGACGTACTCGGCGTGTAATCATAAAGGACGGAAAAGCTATGAGAAGCAGAGCAGATAAAATATTTGACAAATTTATCTGAAATACAGGCATATAACAGCATTACTGCACATACTCCTATGGGAATGTGCAGTTTTTTAATGCTCCAAAATATTTGACATTATTATGTATTTATATTATAATCTTTATAAAAATTATTGTGGGTTTATATATTAATATTTTTCTACTAAACCTATTGACATAGTAGGAAAGCAGTGATATAATGTTTTTATCCGCAGAGAGGACTGTATCTATGAATATTGACTTTATGCTTGAATATCTCCCGCTTTATGAAAAGGCGGCTGTTCTGACTGTCAGAATAGGTTGTGAGGGCATATTGATCGCACTGTCTGTCGGTGTGATATGCGCTCTCATACAATATGGAAAAATTCCTGTATTAAGGCGCATTGTTTCTGTGTACATAGAGCTCAGCAGGAACACACCCTTGCTTGTGCAGCTTTTTTTCATATACTATGGGCTGCCCAAAATAGGCATAAGCACAAACGCTGAGGTTTGCGGTGCTTTGGGGCTTGGCTTTCTGGGCGGAAGCTATATGTCGGAAGCTATAAGAAGCGGACTCGAAACCATAGAGCCTATTCAGACGGAAAGCGCACTCAGCCTCGGACTTAAGCCATATCAGGTCATGAGGTATGTAATACTTCCCCAAGCCGTATCTGTAAGTATGCCCGCATTTATGGCCAATATAATATTTTTGCTCAAGGAAACAAGCGTTTTCAGCGCCATAAGCCTTATGGATCTTATGTTTACCGCAAAGGATCTCATAGGACTTTATTATAAAACAACCGAATCCCTGTTTATGCTGGTTGTATTTTATCTTATAATACTTCTTCCCGTTTCCATAATAGGAAGGATTATTGAAAGGAGAGTCAGATATGCCGGATTTGGGGCTTGAGGTTCTGTTTAAGGGCAAAAATATGATAAGACTTCTGGGCGGACTTTGGGCGGCTCTTAAAATAAGCCTTATATCCGTCGCTCTGAGTATTCCATTGGGTATTCTTCTTGGAATTCTTATGGTCAGAAAGGAAGTCGTAATAAGGGCTGTTACAAGAATATATCTTGAATTTATAAGAATAATGCCTCAGCTTGTGCTTTTGTTTATAGTATTCTTCGGAAGCGCAAGGGCGTTTGGCAGCGATATATCCGGCGAGCTTTCCTCGGTTATAGTGTTTACGCTGTGGGGAACGGCGGAAATGGGCGACCTTGTAAGAGGAGCTATTATAAGTATACCCAAACACCAATATGAAAGCAGCGCTGCTTTGGGGCTTAAAAATTCACAGACATATTTTTATATTATAATACCTCAGACGGTAAGGAGGCTGATTCCTTTGTCTGTCAACCTCATAACACGTATGATTAAAACCACAAGTCTTGTGCTTATGATAGGTGTTGTGGAGGTTACAAAGGTGGCGCAGCAGATCATAGAAGCAAACCGAATGACAAGCCCCAACGCTGCATTCGGAGTTTATCTTACCGTATTTTTGCTTTATTTTATAGCCTGCTGGCCGCTCAGCCTGCTGGCAAGACATCTTGAAAGGAAATGGGGGTAAGTATATGGCAAGCGAGCTTTTGAAAATAGAACAGCTTGTGAAACGATATGACGAGCATACTGTTATTAACGGTCTTGATCTTACGGTACACAGCGGCGAGGTCGTTGTCGTCATAGGTCCGAGCGGATGCGGCAAAAGCACTCTGCTGAGGTGCATAAACGGACTTGAGCCAATACAGGGCGGAAGCATAAAGCTTTCCGGCGATGAAATCATACATGGCAGTAAAAATCTTCCCGCCTTAAGGCAGAAAATAGGAATGGTTTTTCAGAGCTATGAGCTTTTTCCACACCTGAGCGTTATTGACAATATAACCCTTGCTCCCGTAAAGGTGCAGAAGCGAAGCAAAGGAGAAGCCGAGGAAGAGGCTTTAAGACTGCTTGAGAGGGTAGGGCTTAAGGATAAGGCAAAGCAATATCCCCGTCAGCTTTCGGGCGGACAGAAGCAGAGGGTGGCAATTGTAAGGGCATTGTGTATGCACCCCGAAGTTATGCTTTTCGATGAGGTAACGGCAGCTCTCGACCCAGAAATGGTGAGGGAGGTTCTGGACGTTATGCTGAATCTTGCAAAACAGGGCAGGACGATGATAATAGTTACTCACGAAATGCAGTTTGCCGAGGCGGTTGCGGACAGAGTTATATTCATTGACAAAGGAAATATTATCGAGGAGGGACGCCCGAAGGAGTTTTTCAATTCTCCAAAAACCGAAAGGGCAAAACAATTCCTCAATATATTTGAATTTGAATCAGTTAAATAACGATTATCGATCGATCCAAAAGATCGGTAAAATATATTAAATCATAAAAGGAGCAGTTAAAATGAAAAGATTCAGAACAGCTTTAATTTCAGCATTGTCAGTTGCGCTGGCAGTTTCAGCGGCAGGCTGCGGCGGAGCAGCCGATAGTACGGACGTTCAGAACGCCGACAATCAGACAGCTGAAGAGCAAACGGAGAGTGACTCCGTATATCGTACACTTGACGAAATAGTCGAAAGCGGCAGCATAAACATAGGCGTTTTCTCTGATAAAAACCCCTTTGGTTATGTTGATGAAAACGGAGAATATCAGGGCTATGATGTTTATTTTGCAAAACGTATAGGCGAGGATCTCGGCGTTGACGTCAATTTCGTATCAACAGAAGCCGCAAACCGCATTGAATATCTTCAGACAGGAAAGGTTGACCTTATTCTTGCAAACTTTACCGTAACGGACGAGAGAGCAGAAGAAGTAGACTTTGCTCTGCCTTATATGAATGTGGCTCTCGGCGTTGTTTCGCCTGACAGCAATGTAATCACAACTCTCGATGACTGGAACCCCGATGACCAGATGATAGTCATTTCCGGAACAACAGCGGAAACATATCTTATAGAGAACTATCCCGATATTCCGCTTCAGAAGTATGATTCCTATGCAACCGCAAAGAATGCTCTCGAAAACGGAAACGGCGCTGCCTGGGCAAACGACAATACAGAGGTTATTGCCTATGCGCTTCAGAATGAGGGCTATACCGTAGGTATATCCACTCTTGGAAGTCAGGATACAATTGCACCTGCAGTTGCAAAAGGAAACGAAACACTTCTTAACCGTATAAATGAGGAAATAAAAGCATTGGGCGAAGAAAACTTCTTCCATGCCGATTATGAAGCAACCTTGGTTGATACATACGGTCTTGATTATGAGGACAGCCTTGTAGTTGAAGGCGGAGTAACCGAATAAAACAATTTACAGCGCAGACGAAGCTGCACGGGGAACCGATGCGGCTTCGGTGCGGTCGGGGGAGCAGGGACAAGTGTGGAAGGGGTGACAGATGATAAATCATCTGTCACCCCTTCCACACTTGTCCCTGCTCCCCCGACCCTCATTGGTCCGTCTTTTCAAACCATCTTTGATGGTTGAAAAGGCGGGGCATCAAATCCTTAATTGGTCAGCTTGCCATTTGGGGCGGTACGCAAGCCATAGAGACCCCACCCGCCCGCCCTCATGCTTTGCCGCTGTGGCTGAAATGTAGTTATACTCGCCGCAGTTTTCTTTACGCATTTTATTATTTATCGGCTATAACGCAAATAAGGAGGCTATTGTTTATGGCGGAAAAAAATCTTGATTTTGACCAAATAATCGACAGGAAAAACACCGACTCAGTTAAATACGATTTTGCAGTCCAAAAAGGTATGCCCGAAGATGTGCTGCCATTCTGGGTCGCTGATATGGACTTCAGAGTTTCGTCTTATATTCAGGAGGCTGTTGTGCGTCAGGCAGAACACGGCATATACGGATACAGCGAATCAAAAGAGGACTATTTTGAAGCTGTGCAGAAATGGATGAAGATCCACCACAATTGGGATGTTGAAGAAAGCTGGCTCGTCAAAACACCGGGAATCGTTTTTGCAGCTGCTATGGCAATAAAGGCTTTTACCGAAAAGGGTGACAGCATTCTCATACAACAGCCCGTCTACTATCCCTTTGGCGCTCTTATTCGCGGCAACGGCAGGAAAATCGCAGACAATACCCTTTTGCTCGATAAAAACGGAAAATACCGTATTGATATCGACGGCTTTGAAAAGCTTATCAAAGACAACAATGTCAGACTTTTTATATTGTGCAATCCCCATAATCCCACAGGAAGAGTATTTACAGCCGAGGAGCTTACTCAGATGGGAGATATATGTCTTAAATACGGCGTTACTGTTTTCAGCGATGAAATTCATTTTGACTTTGTACACAAGGGAAAGCACAATGTGTTTGCGTCTGTTAAAGATGAATATAAAGATATTTCAATCGTATGCACATCACCGAGCAAAACCTTCAATATTGCCGGACTTCAGGTTTCAAACATTTTTATACCAAACAGCAGGTTAAGACAACGCTTCTGCTCCGAAATAGAAGCCGCCGGCTGCGGACACATAAATGCCGCAGGACTTGCAGCCTGCAAAGCCGCATATACAGATGGTGAGGAATGGTATGAAGCAATGCTTGCCTATGTACAAAGCAATATTGCCTATATCGGAGATTTCATTAAAAACAATATACCAAAGCTAAAGGTTATGGAAACAGAGGGAACCTATCTCGTATGGATAGATTTCAGAGGACTGGGTATTGACGATAAGAAAATAGATGATCTTGTTATAAACAATGCAAGGCTGTGGTTTGACAGCGGTGCAATTTTCGGTAAACCCGGGGAGGGCTTTCAGCGCATAAACGCCGCCTGTCCGAGAGCTTTGCTCAGAACAGCCCTTGAAAGACTTGAAAAAGCAGTAAATACCTTAAATATGTGAAGAAAGGAGCCTTATGTCAGGGCTCCTTTCTGCTGTCTATTTATTTGAGGGTGGTATAAGCTTTATTATCCGTCCGGCAAAATCACTGAAATTCTGTGTCTGGAGAATAACTTTGCCGGGTCCCGTAAGTCTTGCAAGGAAAAGACCCTCGCCTCCGAAAAGCATATTGCCAAATCCCTTGATGGTTTCTATATCATATTTTACAGTATCTTCAAAGGCTACAACATTTCCGGTATCCACCTTCAGAACCTCTCCCGGAGCAAGCTCTTTATTGACAACATCTCCGTCAACCTCCAAAAAGCACAGTCCTCTTCCGCTCACATTCTGCATTATGAAGCCTTCGCCGCCAAAAAATCCCGTTCCCAGTCTTTTGTTAAAGACGGTATTGATATCAACACTTGACTGAGCAACAAGAAACGCACCCTTTTGTACTGTGTATGGCGTCTTTTCCACATCGATCATTACAATTGAACCGGGCACTGTTGAAGAAAATGCAATTTCCGCATTACTCTTTTCGGCTGAGTATGTAACCATAAAAAGAGATTCTCCGGCAAATAATCTGCCGAGCCCTTTCATTAGCCCGCCGTTTACATTGGTTTCCATATTTATTCCTGAGGTTTCCCATGCAAGTCCGCCTCGCTGGGTATATAATGATTCGCCTGCTTCCAAACGAAATTCAACCGCCGGAACAGTTGTTCCTATTATCCTGTACTTCAATGCCATATCCTCCTTTAAAATATATTATCTGTATTTTTATTATAACATTTTTTTATTACACTTTCAACAATATTTAACTCCAATTGAAAATTTTGGACAAAGCGATAAGCAGCGGCGACGCAGGAGCCGCTGCTTATCGCCCCGACGGTCCGCCTTTAAAAACCATCTCCGATGGTTTTTAAAGCGGGGCAACAAAAATCAAAAGCAATATTTTATTTATATTGCACTTTGCCGAATGTTGTGATATAATCTACATATGATTATTTTTGGAGGAAGGTATATATGAAAGGATTCAATTCTGAACAGAGAAGAAAAATTGCCCGCATCGTTGCGCTGATAGTTATATTGGTGATGATACTCAGTATAGCCGCACCCTTTGCAGCAGGTTTTTTTGGCGGTTACAGCAGTTTTTGAGATATAATGCGGACTTATATTACATATAATTAAATATATTTTTTGGGGGATTGTATGATGAATAAAGCGGAGGAAAACACCGAAGGCAGGTCGATTATAATATCTGACAGCAATAAAAAGAAAACAATAGGAACTGTTATTATTTGCAGCACAGCCTTTGTTATTCTGATCATAATGGCTGCTGTTTTTTTCATATTCAGGGATAATATGCTGAAAAAGCTTGCCGCTGAAAGGGAAGAAGCGGAAATAAAGGCGGTTCTTGATGTTGACACCATATATACGAATGTGTATATAAATGATATCAACGTAGGAGGTCTTACAAAAGAGCAGGCAAAGGAATTTCTTGAATCTCAGGTTTTCGGCGATCTTGATTATTATGATGTTACTTACAAATATGAAAATATGAATTACTCAAGAAAGTTCACATTCAATGAGCTTGGTGTGGGATATGATCTGGATGAGGTCATAGACAGGGCGTATAATTTCGGCAGAGAAGAAGGCGTTGACATACGTTCCCGATATGCCGCTGTTATGGAAAATAAAGACAGGGGCTGCTATTTAAATGCAAACCGCACCTATGATGATGAAAAATTGGCTTCATGTATTGATCTTATATGCAAGGATATCGATGTTGAGCCTGTCAATGCGGAATACAAATATAACAACGGCGAAGTTACGGTTACGGATTCAAGTCCCGGACGAAAGGTCGACAAGGACAGAACAATATCCATGACAAACGAGCTTCTCCCTATGGGCAGCAGCTTTGATATAATGCTTATGGTCGATACAGTAGAACCCAAGTATAAGAAATCGGACTTTGAATTTACAAGCTCCGAAATAGGAAGCTATACAAGTGCATTCAACAGTGGTGATGAAAACAGGGTCGCTAATCTTAGCGTAGCGTGTAGCAAAATAAACAATGCTGTTATAATGCCGGACGAAACGTTCTCTGTCAACGCTGCTCTTTCTCCATTTACAGAGGAAAACGGATATAAATATGCCGGAGCATATGTGGGCGGCGAGCTTGTTGAGGATATAGGCGGCGGTGTTTGTCAGGTTTCCTCGGCTCTGTACAATGCGGCGCTTTATGCTGAGCTGGAAATTGTGGAAAGATATAATCACTCCAAAAAGGTTGGCTATATGGACTATGGCTATGATGCAACTCTTGCCGGCGATGTTAAAGACCTGAAGCTTAAAAACAATACGGGATATCCTGTTGTATTGAGGACTTACATAGAAAACGGCGCTGTTGTTGCTAAAGTAATTGGCTATGAGGCACATCAGACCGGCAGAAAGCTTGAATTCTACAATGAAAAGACAGGGGAAAACGACAACACTGTTTCTTACGCTCTCTACAAGAAAGTATATGAAAACGGTGCTCTTAAGGATACAGTAAAAATTAACAGCAGTACATACAATAAAAAATAAGGAATTATTATGGAAACAGGTAAATTACCCTCAGATCTTCTTGAAAAATATATATTTGACAGATCAAAAAAAAGTCCTGTCAGGCAAAGGGAGGTTATAGTACGCCCCAACATAGGCGAGGACTGCAGCATACTTGATATCGGAAATGAGCTTCTGATTCTGTCAACCGACCCTATAACGGGGGCTTGTGAAAATATAGGCAGGCTCCTTGTAAATATCAATGCAAATGACATTTATTCAAGCGGCTGTGTGCCAATAGGGCTTCTTGTTACGCTGCTGCTTCCCAATGATATTACCGAGGAGGGGCTTAAAAGCATAAGTGATGATTTATTCGATGAAGCCGAAAAGGCCGGGCTTGAAATTTTGGGAGGACACACTGAAATAACCGATGCCGTCGTCAGACCCGTTGTTTCCGCAACGGTGGTGGGCAAATCCGTAAACAGGAAATATGTCAAAACAGGGGGAGCTGTTTTGGGGCAGGACGTTGTTATGACTAAATATGCCGCTCTTGAGGGAACAGCCATACTTGCAGGGGACAATGAAAAAAAGCTTGAAGAACTTCTGCCGCAGGAAATTATTGAAAAAGCAAAGGGCTTTTCGGAAATGCTTAGTGTAAAAACAGAGGGGCTTATAGGCGCAGAATACGGAGCAAGTTCTATGCACGATGTTACCGAAGGGGGCATACTGGGAGCCTGCTATGAAATAGCGGAGGCTTCGGGAACGGGCATAGAGGTTTATGCCGACAAGATACCTATTCTCCCCGAAACAAAACGCATATGCGAGCTTTTCCATGTTGATCCTCTAAGACTTATTTCAAGCGGTTCTATGTTAATTGCCTGCTTTGACGGCAGCGGACTTGTGCAAAGGCTGAAAAATGAAGGCATAAATGCCTCTGTGATAGGAAAAATAACGGACGGCGGCAAGGTGATCGTGTCTTGCGGGCAGCGTATTCCATTGGGAGAGCCTGAAGCTGATATGATCTATAAGGCTTATCTTTAGTTAATACGGTGGTTCCGCGAGCACGCCGCCGGACTGCCGCAGGCAGTCCGGCGGCGTGCCCACGGGTCAGGGGTCAAGGGGGAGTCAGCGGAGGCAAGGGTGCGGACGCGTCCGCACCCTTGCCTCCGCTGACTCCCCCTTGA
>CANQXR010000001.1 GCA_947627855.1 uncultured Clostridia bacterium | reverse complement strand
GTACAAACGAATAAGTAAGAGAAGATTGATGTTCAGGGCTGCCCTTGAACCTACTCTTTTCCTTGACATTCTTTTTGACCCAACGGCTGTTGTTCTTCAAAAGTAAATGCTGTTTCCGTGGTAATATATATAAGAATTATTGACGTTTCCATATTTATGTGATACATTAATTATAATACATAATTATTTGGTAGATGTAAAAGTTTCTTAATTTTATGCAAAGAAATTTATATTTTTATATGGAGGTAGAAATGAAAAGTGGATTATTTAAAAGGATGATATCGTTTACACTGGCAGCATGTCTTTATGCCGCTACGTTTTATACTGCGGTTTCTGCTGTGCCATCGGGGTTATAACCGAAACTGCGAATATAGGTGGTGGATCGGCAAATCTTGTATATATTGATATGTCTGTTTCAGGCAGAACAGGAGAAGCTGTTATGTCAAGTCAGCTTTCGCCTTTGGAAGCAAGTGGACTTATAGGGGCAGTTTCTGATGGAAATGTTGTTGCCGCTATGAACGGTGGTTTTTTTGACGCATACTATAAGCCTGCAAGCGTTAGCTTTCCCGACAACTTCCCAAGAATTTACGGCACTGTCATAAATGACGGAGAAATACTTAATGGCGGAGATATCGGAAATGCCGCAGCTCTTGTTTTTGACAGCAGCGGAAAGCCCTCCATAGGCTATGCGGATATCAAAGCGTATTATGAAGTAAACGGATCAAGAAAGCAGAAAATAGGTGATGGTGTTAACAGTATAAAATCCTACTGCTATACAGATGTTATGAAGGCTCCTGTATATGTAGCAGAAGGTCGCAGCGTTACATATGTTAAAAACGGCACTGTTTCAAACACAGTGACAAGTTCAGGTGTAAATGTTTCCGTTCCACAGGATACTATGATAATACTTGACGACAATGCGCTTCAAAGCGGAGACAGTGTAAGACTTGTTTATGATGCTCTCCTTGACGGTCAGGCAGTCGATGCACAGACGGTTATTACCTGCGGACCGATGCTTCTTTCAAATGGACAGAATGTTTCTATGTCTGATTTGTCCTCTTATGATGAAAAGCAGTCTGCTTCAGCAGTAAATCAGAAAAGCTTTGCTGCAATTTCTCCTGATGGCAGACTGATTCTGGGTGAGGTCACAAGCTCGTCCAACGCTATAGCTGAATATCTCAAATCAAAAGGCGTAAAAGATGCTATGTGCTTTGATGGCGGCGCAAGCAGTATGCTTTATGTTTCAGATATAGGCTACAAACAGTCCGCCGGAAGAAAACTCGCAAGCATATTTGCCATAGTTGATAAAAAACAGGCAAATGCAGGTGTTTCTGCCGCTCCGTCAGAATCAGTCATCAAAGTAAACGGAAATTACGCCTCCATAGCAGCATATAACATAGACGGTAATAATTATTTTAAGCTGAGAGACATAGCGAACATACTAAAAGGCACTGATGCCGAATTTGATATTGGCTGGGACGGTGCAGAAAAAATAGTTACAATAAACAAAGGGACATACAGCGGTGAAACGCAGATTTCCTCGTCGGTTTCTCCTTCATCTGCCGTTAAAAGCGCTTCAAAGATAATTATAGAGGGTAAACCTGCCGACTTTACCGTCTACAGCATAGGAGGCAACAATTACTTCAAGCTCAGGGACATAGCGGATTATCTTGGAATACAGATAACATGGGACGCAAGTACCTCCGAAATAAACATTACGGCATAAAAGCAATAAAAATAGCAGCAATATGATTCGCTGCTATTTTTTTGTGCTCATTATGGCTTATGAAATGGATCTGATTGTGACAGTTTTAGTATTTTCGTCCCATATAGTTGTAACAGGCATAAACAGGGACATATCCCTTACATATATGTAAAATGAACTATCTTTCACAAGTATATTCTGTGAAAGCTTTATATTGCTGGCTGCATTATCCGAACCCTCCATAAAAACATCCACAGATTTTGATGCAGAAGAAAAGCGATACTCCTTGTTTTCTATGTGAATTGCTATTCCATCCTCGCCTGTCTTTTCATAGGCAAAACCCAAATTGTCACAGATCAAGGGCAGCTTTATATATGTCCTATCATCAATAGTAAGAGTTTCACCCTTGGAGTCTATAAATACATCGTTTATCTTTATGGATGCAGATGTTTCGATAATTACAGGTTCTTCCTCGGTTTTTGTGAGCACAGTGGAAATTGTTGTTGCCGCCACTGTTATAATAACAATTACAGCAAGAATTGTTTCCCAAAGCAGATTTATACGTCTCAGGCAAAATGGAAGAAAAGCCTTTTCATTGCGAAGACTTTTACGAAAAAGCTCCAGTTTTTGTGAAAAAAGACTGCTCTTCAGAGCCCTTTTGTCAATATATTCTTCGCCGGTTCCGCTGTCTATGTTGTATATCTGATTAATATTCTTCATATGCCTGTATATCACCTCTTATATTCCTCGCAGACAGCGTTTATAACATCTTCGTCGATCTTAAGCTTGGTTTTACTCTCATTCAGATTGTTGCGATTATAAGCGGTTTCTATAAGCAATTCACTGAAATTTCTGAGATCAGCCCCTGACGGTCGGCTGTCTTTGAATAACGTATCTGCAATTTTTTCAAGTTCCTTTTTTTCTCTTCCCGCAAGAAACCACTGTACTTCATTCGCCTTTATATAGTTATTCTTCAGGTTACTCTGATATTTTTTTTTATATCTGGAATACGCCATTTTGAATATTTCGTCTTCCGGTTTATCTTCCGACTTATCCTCCGGTTTATCTTCCGGTTGATCTTCCGGCATTTCTACATTGCCATTTAATTTCAAAAACTGTTTTATCATTTTGGAACCATTCTCTTCATCGGGGCTGCTCATTTCTGCCTTATCATCAATACGACCTGCACGTATAACCGCCTCGTCTAAACTTCCGATAAAGTTTGTTGCGGCCATAAAAAGTATCTTGGTCTTCGGATTTCTCAGCGTTTCCTTGTCGTCCAGCTTTGTTAGTATTGTTCCTCTCACTCTAGGATCAAGTATAGAGGTGGAAACAAGGGAGTCAAATTCATCAAAAAACAAAAGAACGCCATTCTGTCTGCAGCATAATTCAGAAAGCTGCAGAGCGCTGCTGAATATTCTCGAAATTATCTGATTCTGCCGATCGAGAAAAGCCTTTGTGAGAGTCTCGGAGGTTATCTTCATAAAGTAAAGGTTATGCTCATTTGCAGCTGCCAGAGCAAGCTGTGACTTTCCGTTTCCGGGAGGTCCATAGAGAAGAATTCCTTTTTTTGGTTTTATGCCGAATTTTTCCGCACGGTTTCTTTCGGCAACCTTGAAAAAGCTCACCTGTCTGTTGATCAACGTTTTGATATTTTCAAAGCCTATTATGCTGTCATAATCGGGTCTGTTCTTACTGTTTTCATCAGGTCTTATTATTTCCACATTAAGCTCTCTTGAAAGATCCATGACGAGGGCATCTTCAAATCTTAACAATGCGGCATAAAAAAGCTCTCTTGTTTCTTCCTCATCCTTGAAATCGGAGATGTTTTTTGTCTGTATTTTTGCAAGGGTATCCAGTTCTCCTATAAAATTCTTTATATCTCTGCCTGACATACGATTTGTTTTGTTAAGGAACTCATCCGTAAAGCCGAACCTATTGAAATTCATATTCTTTTTTTTCAGTCCCAATGTAAAAAGCTCTCTCCTTTGCTTTTTATCCGGCAAAGGAATGGCTATAGGCTCTCCAAGCCTGCTCCTTATGGCACTGTCCAGAACCTCTATACGATTTGTGGCTGCAATTACAAAAACCTTGCTTTCTCCTGTCTGAAGACCGTCTATCTCTACCAAAAACTGGTTTACCATATCCTTTGTAAATGAGTCTGTGTCATCGCCCCCACCGCTTCTGCTGCCAAAGACGGTGTCGGCCTCATCTATGAATATAACAGTGGGAGAATTGGCTCTTGCCTGCTGAAAAAGCTTCTTCACCTTGGGGCTTGTCTGTCCCACATATTCACCCTTGAGGTCTGCAAGTGACGGGCTCATAAAGAAACAGTTTTTCTCGTTTGCCAAAGCCTTTGTAAGAAATGTTTTGCCTGTTCCGGGAGGGCCTGTAAGAATTATGCCCTTAGCGCTTGATTCGGAATTTTCCCCGCCCAGAAACTCATCTATAGCTGTTACTATTCTTTCCTTTATTCCCTTGTCAAGGACAACCTCATCAAGAGACACCTTTTCTTCGATATGCTTGTCCAAAGCCGTTTCAAAAAAGCTTTTTTCAAGTCTTCCTTCGTTTTCCGCAAGAACCCTGTCCAATATCCTCAGAGAATCAATAAGGGATTTTTCTCCCGACGCTACTGCTTCGGATATTTCCCTGAGCTGTATAAACAAATTATGATTCAGAGGTATATTGTCATCTACGCTTTTTATATACCGCCTGAAATAGGTATAGTAAATTTCCTCTCCTGAAGGAGAACCTACCATAATTACATTTTTTCCGTCAATGTTGAAGTTATATCTTTTCAACATCTGAATTTCTTCTATAGTGACTACGATAAGAGTATTCTTAAGCCCCGAAAGCTCTTTGAGCCTTTCTATAATACCCAGCTCGTTGTCGTTTGAAGACTTATACAGCCCTGCTGTCCACTCAAAATCCTCAAATATTATTCCAAATTTTTTCTTGGGCTCGTTCTTGCATCTGTCAGTCAGAATTTTGATGAACCTGTTTTCATCGCTATCCATGCTCGCCGCTTCATTTGCTGCTCTTCTTCCTTGGTCATCTTCATTGTTTTCAATGTTACTTACAGACATATCGCCCAAAATATCATCATCTGCAATTTTACCTCTTGTGAAATTTTCAATTGCTGCAATCTCCCCGTCTTTCGTCAGCTCATATACTTCAGTATTTGAATTTTTCACATATGCACAATAATTACAGCCTGCCTCCTTAAGAAAAAAGCTCTTGTATGTATCGGCAGCATTTTTTACACCGTTATAAAGATCATATAAAAACCAGTCATGTATATAGTCGCCATACATAAAGAATATGTTTTCGCCTTTTTTTATGCCTTTTTTTATACTCTCTGTCGCTCTGTTAACCATTTTTATCAACCTCGTCTTCCGGCAGCATTTCTTTTACTATATTCCTAAGGATGCCCATGGCATTTTTGAAATTTCCATCTTCGGTATTCTGTGACTTTTCAAGCTCATTTTGTAATTTTTTGACATCCTTTGCAGCATTACTTACATTCTTTTTGCTATTCTCTATTTCATTTTTAAGATTAATCTTTTTTTCTTCAAGATTTCCATATTCAGCCTTCAGCTCATTGCACTCATTTCTGAGGTTGGAAACCTCATCATAGAGAGCCTTTTCCCTGATTTTCATATTTTTGAGTTTTTCTATCTCCGTTGTAAGCTCATTTTTACTGATTTCCAGTCT
The DNA here is from genome assembly GCA_947627855.1 of uncultured Clostridia bacterium. Taxonomy (GTDB): domain Bacteria; phylum Bacillota; class Clostridia; order Lachnospirales; family CAG-274; genus JAJQCI01. Next base: position 126,361 of record CANQXR010000001.1, on the reverse strand, counting down.
TTTAATGCTTTTATCGAGGGTCAAAGTCGACTCTTCAATATCTTTTCGGGAATTGCAAAAAGTATTGAACTTATTAAAGAAATTCTTCATCGTATCGGACACATCAAACCACGCCAAAAGATCCTTTTTCATATCTTTTGATTTTAAATCCAAAACCAGAATCTGAAATAATATATTGGCTGACAGAGGATAAAGAGACACAAGATTTTTTATACAGTTAAATTTCTTTTCATCATCCAAGGCAGTTATTTTTTTGACAAAAAATTGTCGATTACTTTCTCCTGAATAGATAATAAAATTCTGCAAATTTTCTGGAATTGAAAGAATATCAATAACATTATTTTCTGTACTGTTCCCAAACTCTTCGATGAGAGCATCAAGGGAGGGTTCTTTAATTTGGTCAGAGCCTTTATTCACTGTATTTATCTCCTTTCATAAATATACTCTTTAATAGTGTGACGTGCTTTCTGTTGTACTGATTTGTGACTGGGCTTTTGTGTCATGCTTAAATATTGAAACGCCGTCCTTCTTTATATCCTCGAAAAATAAACCTTTTTCCGCCAGCTTACTTGTAATGGAGGGCCATGACTTGGCACAGGTTCCCTTTGTATCTTCCTTGTGATTTATGTCTATCACGGGCTTTCCGTCATCAGTAACAGTAACTTTGTCGAAATTTATTATTTCATCCCCGATTCTGCATTCTATGCAAAAGCCGTCATCTGAATCTTTATTTGCAGATGTCCTGACATAATATCCCAAATCTACCATTGTTTCTCTTATATCAAGGGCAGTCTGAATCGTTTTCATTTTATTTCCATGAGTAAGAGCAGCATAAGAGGAGGCCTCATTTATAAGCCCCACAGCCTTTCCTATTTTCTCCTTTGCCTCGTCAAACCTTTCCTCGTTATATAAACCTTTTATGCTTTTCATAAGGTCATTTATCTCGGAAATGTTATTATTGCCGACATTATATCTGCCTTTGGCATATTGGGACAAAAAATCCATAAGGTTCATCTTTCGGGGCTCACCTTTTCTGAACTCGTCCTCGGGCACGCTGTAAACCTTATTTTCAAGACGTTTATTCAAGCTGTCAATATCTGCTTTTACACTGCTCTTGATTTCAAGAAATTCGGCGTGCTTCTTCTGAAGCTTTGTTTCAAAGTCCGTAATTTCAGAAAGAATTCCCCGGTAATATCCACTATCATAGAAAATATAATCTGTGATGCTTTTCAAAGAGTTTTTGACATTCTCTCTTAGGGTCTCATACTCCTTGGCAAGAAATTTTTCAGCTAATTTACTGTCTATTGACTCAAAAATACTTTGCACCTCTCTTGTCCTTTTAGCCTGATCATCAAGTTCATTCAGACGGCTGGCAAGCTCATGTAGTCTGTCAATCGTCCTGCCGACCTTACTGAGATACTGATTTGCAGCCCGGGATACCGCCGAATAATCATTCCGCAGATTATCCACACGTTTTCCAAGCTGCTTATAATCATTCGTTACCTCTCTTGCATCGGCATACTCCTTGTCACAATACCATTGTTTGCCGTTTTTTATTCTGCGCTGTATGGCTTGTCTGACAGCTTCTGCTCTGCTGTCAGTACTGCTGTAATCCCTCAGAATTTTTGCCCGTGTCTCTTCACATTTTTCAAAACCGAGGTCTGATAAGCTGTCGGAGTCTAAGGACGCCCTCAATTCCGTAATTTCAGCTTCTACATCACTTACTGCATTCGGAAACGTCTGCCTGGCTTCTTTTGAAGCTTTGCTCCTTATGTTTTTAGATAATTCCGACAACTCTCCATACTTTTTCCTTGCTGCTGCTAAAGCATTGTTTGCATCTCTTAAAGAACTGTCAAGACTTTCCATGGAGCCCTTTCGAGTTTTTTCTCCATTTCTCAGCAGTCCGTTTACCTCTGACGCTTTTCTTCCGCTCATATATCTTCCTCCTTAGTCATTAACTTTTGCAATATGTTCCAGAAATTTTTTATAAAACCCTACAGGCGGTATGCCTATAAAATAAACCTCTCCCTCTTCGCTTATCCGGAATGAAAAATCCCTGTTTTTTGAAGAGTTTATTTTTGGGGCTGCATACCTGTATTTATCGGTAAAAAAATATATTTTCTGATTGTCTGAACCTCTGTACATAGAGTTATTGTTTAGCTCCTCGACATATTCTCCGTCTATAAAAATATCTGTGAGTGCAAATATATCCTCCGCCAGACTGCCATATATTTTCAGAAGCTCCTCATATGTATATCCGGAATACAGCATAACATCCAAACCGGTCTTGCTCTTCACAAGCCTTAAAAGCCTTCTTATTTCCTCAGCCTGCAAAAAAGGCTCTCCTCCGCTTATGGTTATTCCGGTCAGATTTCTTTTGCTGCAGATATCCTCCAATATATCCTCTGCATTCCTTTCGTGACCGCCGTTTTCATCCTGTCCTTCGGGGTTGATACAGCCATTACATCTTTTTTTACAGCCTTGAACCCATATAACATATCTCTCTCCCGGACCTAAAGAAGTAGTAACGGCTTCATAGCTTACTCTCAAGGCGCTCACCCCTCTATAAGAGCTTTTCTTTCCAACTTGCCTTTGAATGTTATAAGGGCAGGCACATAGAGCTTTTTTGCGGTGGCAATTTCGTAGTTGAAGCTATCGTTCAGATCTGCCATCTTTTTTCTGTCAAACTCAATCTCCCTGCCGTCGGTTATTTCCATACAGTCAAGGACATCAAAATCCACAAAATCGTACTTCTCCTTATAATAATCATTTACAGCATTTACAAGAACAAGCTCATCATCTGTAATAGACTCCTGAGTTTTGCTCTTGCTTTTAGACATTGAATCATAAATAAGTCTTGCAAAGGTAAAGTCCCAAGCAAAGCGATTTATAAAGGTGATAATGTCAGTGACAGACATTTCAGGTCCGGAACTAAGCTTAAGCTCATCATTTATAAGCCATTCCATTGAAGGACATTTAAACATCAGCTCTGCAATTTTTACAAAGGGTTCAGCAGCGTTTCTGAACTCACTTTCTGACACTGACAACTCATCTGCCTTTGCTTTAATTCTGACAAACTCTGCTTCTATACCGTTTTTTTCCTCTGAAAGCTTATTATTATTTTCCTTTTCTGATTCAATGGCACTTCTGAGCTCACAATTTTCGGCTTCATAAGAATCGATCACATTCTTCGCTTCGGCAAGCTCCGTTTCAATAGTCTTTATTGCGACTTCAAACTCCTCTATTTTGCACTTTTCATTTATAAGCTTTTCACAGACATCATTTTTTTCTTCTTCAAGAGAACTTGCCCTTTCTCGCTCAACTTCAAGTTCTTTCTCCAAAGCCTTCTTTGAGCTTTCAAGTGCTCTTGTATTGTCCCTTTCGCTGTCAAGCTCTTTCAGAACTTTATCCTTTTCCGCTTTGAGGCTGTTTACCTTATTTTTCACTTCATCAAACTCAGCTGTTTTGTTGTTGAGTTCGTCGCTGACTTTCTGAAATTCCTTTTTATAGTACTCCTTTTCCCCGTTGTACCAGTCACGCTTTTCTTCTGCATCTTTAAGCATATCAGTCAGCTTGTTTTTTTCATCTTCCGCAGCACTCAGCTTTTCTTCAAACTGTTTCTTATCCAGCTTCAATGAATCAATAATATTGTCAAGTTTTGAAGATATCGCATCTACGACTTCAATCTTATCAAGTATTGAATGTATCGCATCCATAATTTTAATATCTTTTCTGTTATGTTTCACTTTTCTTTCCTCCCTTATATTTTTATGATTCTTTTTTTTCATAAAAACTCACCCTCATAACAGCCTTTTACTGTATATTTTACTTTGTGGAAAATCACTTTCAGGTACTGTGCCCGATATGCAATATTCAATGGTTATCTCATCTGCAATCCTCAGATATACAAATTCGCCCCTTCTGCCTTCCGTGTTCAGCGGCACCCTCTTGAAACCCTCCGCATCTGCATCATTAGTCTTTGCTTCGGTATAATATAAATCAACAATATTGCCTGTTATTTTTTTAAGCTTGTGCCAGCTTTTGTCTCCGGAATTTTTCTCTATACAGGTTTTGAACATTCCTGAGCCTTCATTTATGTAGCCTACATAATACCTGAACATAAACTCCGGCATAATTACCTCAAAGTTGTTCAGCTTTAGCCTGCCGAAGGCTACGGCAGTTTTGGGGGTAATAGCATAACGCATATTTCTTGCTGTACCCGCTTTTATCTGATCAATCATACAGATTTTATCTTTGTTGAATTTTTTATTCATTAATTGCTCTACAAAACGGTTTTTTGAGCTGTTTCCTGCTTTGAAAATATACACGTCCTCCCGCTTATATCCGGCTGTATCTCTGAAGGCTGAATCCATTTCATTGGCAAACATATCTATTGTCTTTGAAATAATATTATGGAGCTCATCAAAAATATCATCGTAATTGACAATGAGAGTTGTGTTTACACCTTCACCGGTTGCTTTAAATAATGTACATTCAACGGCTGTTTTATCTGTATCTGCCTCCCCCTCAAAGCAACCTCTGGAAATATGCTCGCTTATGGTGTTCATGTTTGCTCTTGCATAATTTGATGGAGTTACAAGCCTCTCGGGAATTTCATCGGGAAGCTCTGAATTATAAGGCAGGGTGATAGGAATATCAGATTCTATCATTTCTTCCTTATTGTTTTCATAAATTATGAAGGAAATTTTTTCTATAAGTTTTTCTCCCCCTATATTCTCATCGCCCGAAACTCCCAGAATATTTATACTTGTTTCTTCCTCAGAGTTGTTTGTGACAATGCCATATGAAAAATCAAGAGTGCCTCCGCCAAAATCATAGACAGCAAACATCTTGCTTTCGCTCTCTCCCACACGGAAATAATTTGTGCCGCAAACAGCGCCTATATATGCTACCGGTTCATAATATTCCATCTCTGTACTTATTTTACTTCTCAGGGGCAGAGGCAAGGAGCGCTTCAGACCATATTCAAGAGATTTCTTGATTTTTTTCTTTATCTCCGCACTGAATTTTGAAGGGCTGGTGATCTGAAATTTATTGTATATCTTATTTCTCTTTGAAAGATCGTTTATTGCACTTCCTATGAGATAACCATAGAAAGCCACAGGATCGAGATGGTTTTCGTCCTGCTCCTCCGGGTCTGTCACGATATAAATATATTTATTTCTTTCTTCAATAGAAAAGGGATTTAAATTTATCTGGCTTCCCTTGACAACCACATCATAGGGTATCATTTTAATAAGGGTGAGAATGGCGTTAATTTCGGCCTTACTGGTTTCTCCAAGAATATTCTTGACGCTGTACCCAAAGTCAAAATCAGGATTTTTTCCGCTGTTGTGGTCACCTATGCTGCCCTTTTTCATAACAGGAGGGAAATTATTTTCCAGCTTCCATTCTCTGTAGAGAGAATCCCAGCGAAAAAGCATTATATTTGTAGGGTTCTCGTATTTGTTATATTTTTTCCCCCGGCTGTCTTCAGAAGATATAGTAAGAAGCTCAGGCTGCCCGTTTTCGCCCCTTATAGCAACACAGGTAGAGGATGTGCCAAAATCAATTGATGCGGGTTCCTCACTAATCAGATCACATACATCAGGATATGTATTTCTCAGAGTGATACAAAGGGGAAACTTAAATACAACCTCCTCGCTTTCATCGGCAAAGCTTATTTCAACATCTCCTCCAAGCTGAAGAGCCTTAAATTCCCTATACTTTTCCACATCAAATATCTGCCTGCCCAAAAAATTTGTGTCAAGTTCAACAATCATGTTTTCTTTGATGTCGTCCACGGATAAAGACATGGGAGGGGTAGAAAGATTCTGATAGTCAAAGCTGTCGTCATTAATTTTTTTGAAATTTATTCTTATACTCCTTTGCTTATATATAGAATAACCCTTGAAAAAATCATCAAAATTATTTAATTTTATTTCAATATTCCTTTTTCCGCTGAAAGCCAGCAAACCTCCATCCTTGGCAGCAAGATTTTCGTCCAGTATTATATCACTCCCAAGAAGTCTTTTATTTGTTATGTCCGAATAATCCATAGTCGGTATATTGCATTTGACAGTCTTATAGTCTATTGTGCCATAATTTTTCCATTGCTCAATCTGATTATTTATTTCTTCTTTATCCTTGAGTATGACTTCCTTACAGCCATTGCTTTCAGGATTACCATCATCGTACACATACTCTATTCTCTCAAGCTTGCCACTGTAATTCTCAGGTGTGATCATCTGGGGCAGACTTATTTCTGATATTTTAGAACTCGTACTCTTGAGCTCTATTGTCATAGTTTCTGTCTTATCAGTAAAATGCAAATTGATTTGATATGGTTTTATCATTTTTATACCTCCAATATGTTATTTTTGTCATCTTTGCAAGCATATTTTATTGCTCTGATTTTATCCTCAATATATAAGGCTCTCGATATGCTTTCATCAAACAGCGCACAGACTTTCTCCTTTAGCTTGGCAGCGCTCATGCAGTCATATCCTCCCTCGCCTATCATATAAACACAGTCAATAAGCAGGTATTCCCTAAGCTCCCTGTCAAGCCTCTTACTAAGAGCTTCCAAGACACGTGTCATATCATAATTTTTCATCTCAAACATAAGATTCGCCGTTTTAAGCGCTGTCTCTGAAGATATATCAAAACATCTTAATATATCCGTCAGGTGGAATATCTGCCCTGCTGTCATTCCCTTTCCATACTCAATAAAGAAAACAAGCAAAAATTTATAATAATCTTCTCTGTTTTTATAAGAAAAGCGGCATACGGGATTATAGAAAAGGTTGTTGTGCGAATAATCATAAAGCTCTGCAAAATTGAATAAAAATTTTTTAAAGCTTTCAGATATGCAGAGGTTAATATTATCAAATTTTATATCATGGGGAGAAAATCTTTCTCCATTAATAAAAATTGTACCGTCCTGCGTTACAATACAATACTTGTTTCTGCGTACTCTCTCTTTGTAAAAGGCAATAATCTCTCTTTCGGATATGTCCAGATCAATGCACAAGGCTTCAAAGTGGCTTGCCGCACCGAAAAACTTCTTTTCTATATCCTCTCTTATATACAATTTCCCTTCATTTATTATTAAACTCAGCCATCTTGGTTCCCCTTTGCTGAATCTGTAAGCAAGCATATCCAGGAAAACCCTTTTTTGAGTAAATAGATTTGTAAAGTAATTTTTGTCATTTGAACTGAGCCTGTACTCCAGCACAGAATCAAACTGGGAGTCATTAATTTCTCTTTTTTTCAAACTACCCCTTCCTTCCTGCTTCAGATATACCGTATGTTTTTCTCCGAAAAAGTCAGAAAAAACATACTTTTAGTATTTTGTGTAAAAATATAAATTATATAAATATAATACTATAGAAAGCATAACAATGCAAGGAGTTTTTGTGCAATATAGTCAAAAACTTTTAAGTTGTGTGGAGATAAAAATAAATCACCTGCTATGCAGGTTAAAGGCGAGAGTTTAAGCAACAATTTAAAAAGAAGAACCTCCTATGTTAAAATGATGAAAATCTGACATTCACATCACTAAAACAAGGAGGTGGAAAGATGAATAAAAATTCCCGTTTTTTCCTTTTCCCTCGTCAGAAAATTAGCCGTATAAAGCTGAGGTCCCGGAAGGTCTGTATAAACTGTCATTCTGATACCACTTTGGTTGTGAATTTTAATCCGTGTAAATGAAATTATAATTTTATTTTGTGGTATAATAAATATACAACCCAACAAGGCAATGCTGAGGAACGATCCTACGCAGATTGTAAGATATACGGTAAACATACAGCGATATTTTTATTGCTGCTGTTTTTCGGTTATCGGTATCTTCCAAGCAGACAAGCAGATAAACCTAGGGAGCTCGAGGGCAGAGACCTCGTCAGGCTGTAGGCTTGTTTTCAAAATATACCGAAAACTGTGTATAGGCAAGTTTTCTACTGCATTGGCAGTATATATTATTTTCTTTATTTCAGCAGAATATTCAAAGAATGCTGTTAAATCATTCCAATTCCTATCTCACGATTTCATTATGTTAGGGTATTTATTATCCCATTTTTCCACGAAATTCCTCCTTCGCATACTTTGCATTGTCAATATTTACTGCACTATATATCTTTTTGAGATCGGCACATACAGCTTTCCTGTCCTTATAAGGAACAAATTACAACCGTTTCTTATTTGGTGAACTATACAAAGCTGATTTTTTGTCTTGGGAAAAATTGAATTTATAGCATTACAAAGCTCTGTAAGATTATCATGACAGGCAATAAATTATACTTGCATAAAAGCTTTCAGATCCGTTTTTCGATATACATGTCCCTGAAATGTCTTTCTGTCCTTCCATATTTATTCCAAGAACAGAATAAATACATTATATTTCAGTTGTCCTTGCGTGAGTTGATTACTATGCCGTAAAAGAAAATCACAGGATAAATATTGTCCAAAAGTCTGTTTTGCCATTCATTTACCTCAGGAAGCACTTTATCTGTTATGTGCGAAATCAGCTCTTGTGAAATTTCAGAACCGTAAATCCTGCGAAGAGTGTCCTCTATGTTGCGTTGTGACATTCCTTTGGCATATATAGCCATAATTTTCTGTTCGATTTCGTCTACGAAGAAAGCGAAACCACTCTAAAATACAATATCGTTTCGCTTTCCCCGCAATTTGTCTTTTAGTTATAATTTGAGATTTAATCTGTCGTTTCTTTGTCATATAGTACAAATTTCTGTTTTTCATACTAATATTATATTATATATTTCATAATGTCTTAAAACATATAATTTTAAGACATGCATATACAAGCAAAATGCATAATATTTTAACAAATATTTTAAAATAACAAAGAATTATCCATGAATATAGGATATCATAAAATATAAATGTTGTCAATTATATAATTATATATTATAAAGTTAACACTATTTGAATTTTAAGCCGTCAAAAATTCAGTCAGAAAAGGAGTGATTGTGAATGGCACGCAGAGGGGAAAATATTTACAAAAGAGCAGATGGAAGATATGAGGGGCGTTATATAAAAGGACGAACTTCCTCCGGAAAAGCAATTTATGGCTATGTTTACAGCAGAAAATACACAGATGTGAAAAAGAAGCTTATTGATATCAAAGCCGGAGCAGAACCGCTCTCGTCAGAAACAACTGTTTTAAAATGCACTTTAGATTGGCTAAGCTCAGAAACAGATATAAAAAAGACAACAAAAATAGTATATGAAGGTCACATAAAAAACCATATATCGCCATTTTTTAAGAATATGAAACTCAAAAAGTTGAACAGTTATGTTTTACAGACCTTTGTCAATTCTCTTGAGCTATCGCCTGCAACTGTAAAAATTATATTCTGTATATTGAAATCCTCTTTAAAGCAGGCAAAAGACAGGGGGCTTATAAATGATGTGTGGTCAAATGTAAAAATACCCAAAAGCAAAAAATCCGAAATAAAAATCCTTACAGCAAAACAGCAGCAAAGGCTGGAATCGGTTCTCAATGAAAGAGATGACATCGGTGTTCTGATCTGTCTGTATACAGGCATAAGAATAGGTGAGCTTTGCGCTCTTAAATGGAGTGATATAGATTTTGACAAAAAGCTTTTGCATGTCAGGTCTACACAAGCACGGGTCAGAAACTGTGTGGAATTTCAATCTCCTAAAAGCTGCTCCTCCTACAGACAGATACCTATGCCCGATTTTCTGACAGACATATTAAAAAAGAGAGAGAAGAAAGGCATATGGGTTTTGTCTGATAATAATAATTTTGTAGATGTAAGAACCTGTAGGCGAAGATTTAAAAATCTTCTTATAAAATCAGGGCTTCCCGATATAAAATTTCATGCTCTCAGACACACTTTTGCTTCACGAGCATTGGAGGTAGGAATGGATGTTAAAACATTAAGTGAAATTCTTGGTCATTCTTCTGTTTCCATAACCCTTGATTTATATACCCATTCCCTTTATGAGTATAAAAAGAGGCAGATGAAAAAGCTTGAAACAATCTATAATTTGCCGTCAGATTAAGTGGTCAAAAGTTTAAAAAAGCCGTGATTATCATACATTTAAGCTCTTTTTCTTAAAATTATATGTTTTGGGACAGATTAACTAAGAATTTATAATTATATTACCTCTGTGGTTTTTGTTCAGAAATATTAGTAGGGTTGAATAAGGACTGTGATATGAGGTATATTATTTCGGGTTGTGCGGAGGTTTGTAATCTAATGATAGTTCAGGTTTTTTATAAAGACATAGTGAAAGAATTCTACTTCCGGAACACAATGGACGGAAGAAATACGGTCTGTCTTTATTCTTACGAAACGGGACTTGATGAGGACATTGAGTTTTTTATTGAGGTGAACAACGGCGTAAGGAGAATTGCCGGGAAAAATATTTTTGTTTCCGGCAAAAAAAACAGTGAAGATGAAAATATAATTACAGAAAATAAGCTTATGGTTGCGGAAAGCAGATTTTCTGAAAGCAAGATAGGTATATTATCCTTTGAAAGCGATGAAAACAATTCCTGTTTTAAAAAATATATTGTAAACAAGAATTATATTGAGGTAGGAAGAGACGGAGAAATAAAGTATTCTGCAAATAACATAGGAAGATATTTCGCAGTAAGCTATGAAGACTCCAAGGCTTTTGTTGTACCCTACATAAACAAGCTCTATCTGAACGGCAGACTGATAAAAGAGAAAAAACGCATAAGGTTTGGAGATATTATAACATACAACAAATTCAAGCTTGTCTATCTGGGCAATATACTTGCCATAAACAATCCCGACCACAGTGTAAAGTGCAGTCTCGATAAATTTGCATACAAAAGGTTACCTGATGTCAAGGGAGCCGAAGCGGTTCAGGATATGGACGAGGAAGATCTTTTTACAAGGTCACCAAGAATAACTCATAAGCCCATAATAGAAACGAAAGACATAGATCCGCCCACAAACAAACGTGAAGCCAAGGAAAAACCTCTTCTTTACACAATAGGTCCTTCTCTAACTATGAGTATGGCTATGATTGTGAATGTTGTATTTATGATAAAGGCAAATTCAAGCGGCAGATCACCTATTCCCAACGCTGTAATGGCTTTGAGTATGCTTATGGGAGCAGTTTTGTGGCCTGTGCTTTTAAAAAGATTCAACAAAAAACAGGAAATCATAGATGAAGAAAAAAGGGTATCAAAATATAAGGAATATATTGACTCTATTGACAGAGAAATGGAAAAGAAAGCCAAATATAACAGGGACGTTTATGACGAGCTTTATCCCTCTCTTGAAAGTCTGATACGTTGTGCTCTCAGGAGGGACAGGGCATTATGGGATCACGCTCCCGGAGAAGAGGGCTTTCTTGATATAAGAATAGGAAAGGGTACAAGAAAATTTACAATTGATATAAATATACAGAAGGAAAGATTCAGCCTTGAAGACGACCCCTTAAAAAAATATGCGTCTGTTATACAGCAAAAATATAAATATCTGCACAATGTGCCTGTTTCTGTGGAACTTGGAAAAATGAATATTCTGGGCATTGTAGGAAACAGGGAAAAGCAGATCGACCTGATAAGGCTGATAATTACACGAATCGCCATAACCCACTGCTATGACGAGGTTAAGATCGCCCTTCTTTACGGCAAAAGGGAGCATCATATATGGGAATTTGCAAAATGGCTGCCTCACTGCTGGAGCGACAATAAAAAAATCCGCATGATGGCGGACGATCGGGACGGGGCATATTACACCATGAGCCACTTAAGGGAAATATATGAGGACAGATTAAATCTTGGACGTGAAGCCAAGGCGTCAAGCTATCTGCCCCATTATGTTATTTTTATAACGGATTATGAGCTTGTGAGCAAGGACGCCGGGCTGAGGGATTTTATTGAAAATTCCGCCGAATGTGGTTTTACATTTGTTCTTGGATATGAAAATATAGGTCAGCTCCCAAGTGCGGCTCAGAACATAATTCAGCTTTCCTCCGAGGAATGTACAATATATAACAAGGCGGACAACTCAGGTAAAATGCTCAGCTTTATTCCTGATATATGTGAGGGAACAGATATAAGGAAAACTGCCGAAGCTCTTGCCTCAGTAAAGGTTGGTAAAATGTCGGAGGAATCTATGGTTCCTGAAAGACTGAGCTTTTTTGGGTTGTACAAGGCAAAGAATATAGACGAGCTTGTAATAGGAAGAAGATGGAAGGAGTCTCAGTCATTCAAGACTCTTGAAGCCCCCATAGGAATGGGAGCAGGAGATGAGGTGTTTTCTCTTAATATACACGAAAAATATCATGGCCCTCACGGACTTATAGCAGGCACCACAGGCTCAGGAAAGAGTGAATTTATACAGTCCCTTATTCTTTCACTGGCTATAAATTATCACCCCTATGATGTGGCTTTTGTTCTTATAGACTATAAGGGAGGCGGTATGGCAAATGCCTTTGTAAATCTGCCCCACGTAGCAGGAACAATTACCAACCTTGAGGGAAACCAGATTAAAAGATCCCTTATTTCCCTTAAAAGTGAACTTAAAAGACGTCAGGCAATTTTCAAGGAATACGGCGTAAATCATATAGACAGCTATCAGATAAAATATAAAAGAGGGCTTGCCAGCGAGCCTCTTCCTCACCTGATTATAATTTCCGATGAGTTTGCAGAGCTTAAAAGTCAGGAGCCTGAATTTATGAATGAGCTTATTTCCACAGCCCGTATAGGTCGAAGCCTGGGCGTGCATCTTATTCTTGCCACGCAGAAGCCATCCGGCGTTGTAAACGATCAGATCTGGAGTAACACAAGATTCAGAATATGTCTTAAGGTTGCTGACAGAATGGACAGCAAGGAAATGCTCAAAAGAGAGGACGCTGCCTTTATTACCCAACCGGGAAGATGTTATGTCCAGATAGGAAACGATGAGATTTTCAAGCTTGTGCAGAGTGGATACAGCGGCGAAAAATATATTAGAGACGGAAGCAATATTTCTGACGAAAGCGTTGTAAGTGTTGCCTGTGTGGATCTGCAGGGTGCAGAGCTTTACAGAATGAACGAGGAGACAAGCAAGGAAAGTGACAGTGATGAAACCCAGCTTTCGGCAGTTGTTGAATATATAGACAGCTATTCAAAGAAAGAGGGCATTACTCCCCTTAAGCTTTGGCTGCCGCCTCTTCCGAAGGAGCTTTATGTGGAGGATATAGACAAGAGAATGGGCGGCTTCAACGGAGAGGAATGGAAGTCCTGCATGGATATGTTGGATCCGATAGTGGGTCTTTATGATGAGCCTGAAAGGCAGATGCAGAATGTTGTGGACGTGAATTTCGGCAAAAACGGACACCTTCTTCTTTACGGCGCTCCGGGAACCGGCAAAACAACATTTTTGCAGACCCTTATATATTCCCTTGCAAAAAGATATTCGCCTGAATTTGTGAATATGTATGTTCTCGATTTCGGAAGCCGCAGTTTAAGCTATTGCAAGACCTTGCCCCATGTGGCAGACGTGCTGTTTTCCGATGATGAGGATAAGATAAAGAAGCTTTTCCAGAGAATAGCGAGTGAGTTAGGAGCAAGAAAAAAGGCTCTTGCGGAGTACGGCGTGGGAAACCTTATTTCATATATGCAGGCAAGCGGCAGAACCATTCCTGCAATATTCATAATACTTGACAATTATGCTGCCTTTGCGGAGCTTTATACAAATTACGATCAGGATATAATAAGGCTTTCAAGAGAAGGCGGAAATTACGGAATCTATCTTGTGTTTACCTCCGCCTCCGTAAACGGAGTAAAAAGAAGAATATCCGAAAATTTCAAGATGGTTTATACTCTGCAGCTTAATGATACATATGACTATGCTTCTGTTTTGGGAAGAACAGAGGGAGTTTTTCCCGAAAATGTAAAGGGACGGGGACTTGTAAGAGTGGGCAATGTCCTTGAATTTCAGACTGCTCTTGCTGTGTCTGAAATAAACGAGGCTGCAAGAGCGGCGGCTCTCAGGGAAAGCTTTGCACTTATGGCTCGGAAGTGGACCGGAGATGTTCCTAAGCCTTTGCCTGTTATGCCTGAAGATATGAACATAGATTCTGTTATTCTGAGCGATGAATATTCGGCGGCTATAGACATAGGTCTTATTCCCATAGGCTATTATGTGGAAAATGTTGAGCTTGCAAATATAGATTTTATGAAGACCCCTATATTTACCGTATACGGAGAGAAAGGAACAGGAAAAACAAATTTTCTTGCCTGCATAATTAAATGTATCAAGGACAGGTCAATATGGCTTGCAGATAACGATTTGAGCGGTGTCAGTGCTCTTTGTGAGGAAAATGAAATACACAGAACATGTAGCTGCGGCAGCAAGGAAGAACTTTCCGGTTTTGTGATGGATTTTGTAAATGAGCTTTTGAAAAGACACAGTGATTTCAAAAAGTATCGGGAGGAAGGCGGCAAGCTGTCTGAGAGGGAGTTTGTGAAGAAATATGACGAGATTATATTTATTATAGACGATTTTAATGTCTTTTTCTCGAATATCGGCGAAACCGAAATGGCATATTTTAAAGTTGCCGCTGAATCATTGGCAAATCTGGGAGCGTGTATGTTTGTTTCTGTTAATTCTTCCTTACAGAGCAAATATAAGTCCCAGTTGCCTGAAATTTTTAAATATAACGAAGGTATTGTATTAGGAAATATAGAAAATCTTTCTCTATATGGAATTTCTGTTCCTTATGCGGTAAAGAAGGAAGAAAAGACCGAAAAGGGCAAGGGTTATTTTGTAAAGGGTGACAGTTACAAAACAATAAGGACACCTTTTGTGGGTAAGGGGTAAAAAATGTTGCGAATTATTATTTGTGACGAGAAAAAAGAGTGTATAAACAAGACATACGGCTTAATAAGCAGAGCGCTCAGAGATATACCGGAGGGCAGGAAAACAGAGGTTTTTTCTGCCTCTCCGGAGGTGCTTTACAAATATAAAATAAAGGACAACTATACATATCTTTTTTTGCTTGACGTTATTTACGCCGATGTAAACGGAATCGAAATTGCAAAAAGACTCAGAAAGCAGTATAAGGATGTTTTCATAGTTTTCATTACAAATCATACGGAGCTTATGAGTATGGTTGTAAATCAGAACATTATGCCAAGCGGATTTCTTGCGGAGCCTGCAAGCGAAAACGATATAAAAATGATGCTCCTTGGAATATTTGATTATACAAAAATCGGTGGAAAAACAGAAGCCAATACTCTTACACTGAGCACAGGGTCAGCAGTGTATAAGATAAGGTATGATGAAATTATTTTTATTGAAGCCCTTAACAAGAAAATCTATATATATACCGAAACCCAAAGAATAAGCTGCTACAACAGCCTTTACGGGCTTGAGGAGGAGCTTGGCAGCGGCTTTATAAGGTGCCACAAAAGCTTTATTGTAAATAAAGACAAAATAAAAAATGTTTATATGGCAGAAATGTATATAGAAATGACAAACGGCAGCAGAGTAAGTATGTCAAGGACATATAAAAGTGCCGTTAGGGAAATGATGAGCGAGGTGTGATATGGGGAGAATAGGCTATATTTTTTCGGGCAGTGAGGCTATTTATCTGGCGAAGGTTATGGGTGCCGGCTATATCTTCAGTATGGGCATAGATATAGAGGCGGGAAGTGGAAATATAGCGGAAAGAGCAAAAAAAAGCCTTATAAACAAAAATTATGTTTTTAAGGATTTTTCCGGAAATTATATACTGAGTGAGGAGCTTGCGGAGCTTATACTTCCCTTTGCTGCTCCCGAAAAAATAATAACGGTAAGAAAAAACATAGGGGAAGATGACAAAAACATTGTCTGGTACATAAGAGGAGAAAGTTTTGTGCGTCTTGAAAAGGAGATTCACAGCGAAAACAGATATATTTTTACGGGAGGAAGTCCTGTGGGGTTTATAGGAGAGGATATCTGCGATGAAATTCTTGACGAAACTGATTTTCCCGACGAAAAGGGAGCAAGGTTTGTAATATCTGCCGATCAGTTCCGTATTTTAAGTGCTATGCTTGGTGACGGAAGAGAGGAAAACGCCCGTTTTTTTCTTCAGGACATAAATATAGCCGATGAGTTTTTTGAAGAGATCAGGGATATTGTTGTGGGAAAATATGGATTTATTTCTCTTTGCTTTTACGATGACTTCATACACAGACCCGAAAAGTTAGACTATATTATGTATTACTTTACCCAAAGGGGCTGCCGCAGAGCTGACCCCGACAAGGGTACAGGTGAAAACGTTGCTTTTTCCTCCATTACCCCCGACATAATAAGAAGAGATATAGCAGAAAGGCTCAGTAAGGGCTTTAATATTAATGGGGAGAAAAGAACCGATTTGTTTGATTAGTGCTTTTTGTCCACGAAAACAAGCTGTTTATCCGGTTTTGTTGAAAGGAAAGGGTTAAGGAATTATTATTCATAATATAAAACAGAAAGAAAGGTAGGAAAAACGATGGAAATTTACGTAAGACCTGACTCTCTTGGCGATGCCGCCGACAAATGCAGCAGCATAGAACAGAAAATTGCCGGTATTGAAAGCAGCTTCAATCGCATTGTAGGTTCTCTCGATTGGCAGGTAAAAGCGCAGTCTTCCGTAAACAGGTACGTAAGTCATATAAACAGTCGGCTTGATACGACGGAAAACACATTGAGAAAGCATTACACCTTTTTAAATGATGCACAATCTCAATATATAGACGCTGAAAATCAGCACACGAGAAACGCAGAAGCTCTTAAGAATGAGCTTATGCTTAAAGCCAATGCATACGTTGGGTCTGCTCAGTCCCAAAGCAACTCCAAGGGAGAAAACTCTGAGGGCAAGACCCCGGATTACAGCGGATATATTGAGGGCTATCTGAGAAATTATATGAGTCAGACCTACGGCGATTATACAAAGCAAATCCGTGAGCTGGGCTTTCTGAAAGAGGCAACGGGCATGTCGGTTTTGGGTATGTTCAGTGACTGGTACAACGGGCTTAAGGGTCTTTATGATAAATATAAAAATGGCGTTTCTTCTATGGCTGATTTCATAATGAATATTCTGAAAACAGGCAATAAAATGTTCAAGTCTCTGCTTACCACTGTCTTTGGAATTGACGATGCGCTTAAAACCTTAAAGGGAGTCAAAGATCTTATTTCAGATGGAGCAAGGACGGCTGCCAAAGCAGGCTTTGCTATAGTGGATACCTTTTTGGGCTTTGGCATAAAGGGCTACGAAAGCTATCGGAATTATTCGGCTGACGGAGAAATGTCCTCCACCGATTGGGCAAGAGTGGGCATAGAAGCCTCTGTAAAGGGGCTTTACAACCTTGGTACAGCGGCTCTGGCTATTTTCGGCGGACCTATAGGTGCAGGGGTAAGCGTATTTCTTTCGCTTGCTGACAGCTCATACGGAATAAGCGACCAAATTGCAAGTGACATAGAATACAAGGCACAGAAGGCAGGAGAGTTTATAGGAAATGTAACAGCAACGGTATCAAAGGTAACAAATGCCTTTAATTCTTATATAAAGCCCAATCTGAAAAATGTATTCAGCAAACTGGTGCCTTCATTTTCATGGTAAATCTATAATTTTATAAAAAGAAAGGACGGTAGTAAAATGAATATTTTAAATGCGCTTTCGGTAGGAACGGTAGTAAAGCTTAAAAAGGCAGACAAGCGGGTTTCCATTATAGGAATTATGCAGCAGATGAGAACTGAGAATGGGCTTTTGTCCTTTGACTATGCAGGCGTGCCTTATCCCGAAGGCTTTTTAGGGCCTGACAGTGTGCTGCTTTTTCAGGAGTCCGATGTTGAGCTTGTATATGCCGTAGGATATAACGACCTTGAACGACAGACCTTCATAACCACGGCGGCACAAAGGCTTGCGGAGCTTGAAAGCGGTGAAAAAAATGAGGAAAAGAAAGAAGAAAAGGAATAAAAATACATTTCGTCAATAAAAAAGTGCAGTATGTCAGGATAAATTGAAATGAAAAAAATTAAACTGTATCATATTATATGGGTCAGACAGATAAGGACGGAGGCGATGGAAGTTGGATAATATATGCGTTGATGTTTTTGTGACGGGGATAAACAAAAGCTACGACATTGTGTTATCTCCTCAGCTGAATGTGGCAGCAGCGGCTGAATATATATTCAAAACTGTAAGTGAATATGAAATGCTCGAAATAAGCGGGGCAAATCCTATACTTTGCAGTCTTAACGGCAAAAGAGTGTTAAGAGGTGAGCTTACACTTAAAGATTGTGATATAAAAGACGGAGGGAGACTTATACTTTTGTAGGAGGTGGTACTTAATATGGCTGAAATAAGGATTAATTATGAGCTTACCGTTATGAAAGGGAGGCAGATAAAAGAACTTTCCAAAGAGCTGAACACTGTTATTTATAAACTGGAAGAGCTGCAGTCCGAATCTGCTTCTTACTGGCAGGGAGAAGCAGCAAATGCGTACAGGCAGAGGGTTGAGGAGCTTGCTCTCTACATAAGAAAGCTTTTTCAGGAGATGTCCGAGCTTGGAAACGCAATTATCAAAATAGCAAATACAATAAAGGCAGCAGACGAAGCGATAGCAAGAAGAACCGGCGGCTTCAGCGGCGGCGGCAGAGGCGGCGGTGGCGGCGGAGGCTGGTAAGATATTAAAAGAGCAGTATGTTCTTTTAAATATAAACAATTAATTTTAAAGGAGGATTTTTAAAATGGCAAATGCACTCAGAGTAACACCGGAAGCACTGACAACTATGGCAAATAATGTTGAAAATTGGGCGGACAGTTATAGAAATCTGTTTACCAGTATTCTTAACACTGCAGAGGAATTACAGTCCACATGGGGCGGCGAAGCAAATCAGGCCTATGAACAGCAGATTGCAGGATTTCAGAATGACTTTGAAAACCTGTGGAACCTTATGAATAAGTACAGCTCTTTTCTTAGGACATCAGCAGACAAGTACCGCTCAGCCGAAGAAACAATAAAGTCAAACGCAGCTTCATTGTCAACAGGTATTTAATTTACATATTTACGGGAGGGAAATAAAATGGCAGAAATCAAAGTTAATTCGCAGGTTTTAAGAGACGCTGCAAATCAGATTAAATCCGGAGGACAGAGTTTTCAGGAGCTTATGGGCGAAATGACCCAGGGGCTTGAGAGTTTAGGCAGTTCATGGGAAGGCGACGCTTTTAACAGCTTTATGCAGCAGCTTAATTCGCTCCGTCCATCCCTTGAGAGCTATGCTAAGGTTATAAATGACTACGGCGTATTTCTGGACAGCGCTGCAGAACAGTACGAGCAGACCGAGACTCAGACACAGTCTCAGACTGACGACCTTGTAAACAATCTTTTCAAGTGATGATTAATATTTTAAGAGGGTATTACAGCTTTAGGTTTTACCCTCTTAAAGTGTTTTATTAAAGCCGGACTGTTTTTACATTCTTGCTTTAATAAAGCATATTGAAAAAGGGGTGATTCAAATGGAAATTGCGGTAAAAACAGGCGAAATAGAAGAAATGAGCGGCGAAGTAAGAAGATTGGGGGCAAGACTTGACGAGGTTATATCAACGTATAATACCATAACATATGAAATCCTAAATGAAATGGAGACGGAGCTTGAGGAAGAAATAAAGATTTCCATGGAAGAGGTGAAAAAACATCTTGAAGAAGGTTTTCTTACGGTGAAAAAACATGAAAGCTTTCTTATAGACGCTTATACCTTGTATGAGGACACAGAGAGGAGAGTTACGGCGGAGGCTTCTGAGATGAGGGGTGATTTGTATGCGGGTGGTGAGAGTTCGGGTTTTATGCATTCTGTTTCCGGACTGACTGTTTTGCCTTTCGTAAATCCCACAATTTTTTCTCTCGTTGTGCCTAAGCTTCCCGACTCAAAGGTCAGCAGGCTTAATCTTAAGGCAGATAAGGACGGAATAATTATAAAGAGGCTCCGTGACTCCATAGTTTCGGGAAAAGACAAAAGGTATGATGTGGAAAGCGGTTTTCGTGCCCTTGTGGATTTTCTTCTGCCGGGGGCATTGTCGGCAGGCTTGATTACCGATCTTTTTTCTGCGCTTGCAGATTTGACTGAAGGCAGTGAAGAAGACGGAGTTGGTGGCTCAGGTAGTTTTTCAAGTCTTTATGAAAAATTTGTCTGGCTTGTCGGTCAGGCTTTTCAGACCAATTACTATATGGTTGAGCCGGAATTTTTTGAATTTATACTTGAGGGTATTGTAGACGGCGCTCTTTTCTGGGCAGGACTCAGTAAATATGACAGACTTTCAGAAGCAGAACATTTGAAGGGTGCAGGTCTTGCGGGAAATATTACACCGAAAGAGAGTGAGGACGCAGAAGATGTCAAGGAAAAATCCGATGATGTTCTGAAAAATATGGCTGCGGCAGTCGGCGGAGCATACGGCTATGTGAATGGGGAAGAAAAAAATGAAGAGGAAGAAAAAGAGGAAAAATATACAGACCAAAGTCTTAATATAAAGGGCAGTTTTTACGAGGACGATGAAGAGGGAACCAAAGAAAATGAGAGCAGCGGATTTTATTACGGAGACATAGCCGGCGCAGCCTATGATGAGAACGAAGAAAAGGATAGGCGGTATGAGGGCAGTTTATATGGCGGAGCATACAGTACTTATTCTGACACAGATAAATATGGTACTTACGGTAAAGACAAAGATGAATTTATAGATATGGTTTTATCTATGGGACATAAGGAGCCGACAGATGAAGAAATATCCCCCGGCGCAGAATGGTCTTTCGGCAGCAGCCCGGACAGTGCGACAGGCGGCTCGGACGGCTCTTTTGGAGGAGGTCTTTATTCGGGAGATTTTTCTTACTCAGAAGACGATGAGCTTCAGGGCGTCGGCGCAGAGTCGGCATATATGGGAGCAAAGGCTGACACACCTGTTTCCCGGGGCAGTGAAAAAACAGAGTACAACAAAAGCAATATTTTCTATGACAGGATTCTTTACAGCACTTTAGGCGAAGGTCAGTCGGCAAATCGCCGCCGCAGCGGTTATATGGCTGCTGCGGGCAGTGTGGCAGCCCTTGGCGGACTTGGCGGAGCAGGGGGAACAGGAATTATAGGCTCCTTGGGCAGCCTTGCGGCGGACTCTATAGGAGAGGGAATTTCCGCATACATTCCGAGCTTTCTCGGAGTACTCAATATAGGCAATATTCTTGATTTGGTAGGAAAAGCCCAGCTTTGCAGTCTTGACTGGCTTGGAGAACTAAGTAATATTCTGGCATAATTTTCAGGAGGTGTTTTTATGTTGCCAATTGGTTCGGTAGTGGTTTTAAAGGGAGGCTCAAAAAGCCTTATGATTTTCGGAAGAAAGCAGATAAGTGCTGTAAATAATAAAGTGTGGGATTATCTGGCTTGTTTTTATCCTGAGGGAAGCATTGGTCCTGAGTATTGTTTTTTATTTAACGAGGAGGATATAGACGA
This sequence comes from uncultured Clostridia bacterium, assembly GCA_947627855.1. Taxonomy (GTDB): domain Bacteria; phylum Bacillota; class Clostridia; order Lachnospirales; family CAG-274; genus JAJQCI01. Next base: position 104,885 of record CANQXR010000001.1, on the reverse strand, counting down.
AGTTATTTTCAGGGGATATTCCGATGAAAGCAATGTTAAATTTGAAAAGCAGCTTATGAGCAGGATGAAGGAAGAGGAAAGCGGAACTGAAGTCTCAGAGTAAAGGAACAGGTGATTTTTATGCCATATATGAATATTATACTTATTGTTTTGGCTGTAGTCCTGATTGTGGGATTGGTTGTTATGACAATTTCTCTTAAAAAGCTTATTCTCAGACAGAAGCCTGATGAAGTACCCGATAAATATATAGAGGTACAGAAGAATGATGACCATATAAGAGACTTTTTTGACATAAATACAAAGAAAGAAACAAAGGTCTCGTCATTTAAGGAAGAGTATGAGGAAGAGGAGCGAACAACAGGTCTTGACTTTGAGAGTTACTATAAAAAAACTTCCTCTCAAAACGAAACAAAGGAAGAAAAACAGTCTGCCCCATCTTTTAAGAATGATTATGATGACGAATTTAAAACTGTCAGCTTTGAAAATAATTATTACAGAGAAGATGAGCCTGCGGCAGAGGCTTTTTCAGCCGCTGAGGAGCCGAAAAACGATGATACCTTGTCTATTGACAATGAGGCAGAGGCTGAAAACGATGAAACGCAGACTATGGAAGATGATACACAGGCTATGGAGCCGGAGCCTGCAAGACCGAATGTGGTGTTGACCTACAGGGACAGAGACAGAAGCCGCATTATAAAAATGACTACGGATCAGGTTACGGTGGGCAGAAGTGTGGGAAGCGATCTGCTGCTTGGCAAAGACAGCTTTTGCAGCCGCAATCATGCGATTTTTACATTTCGCGAGGGCAGACTTTGTTTAAAGGATCTTAACAGCAAAAACGGTACCTTTGTAGACGGTGAAAGGGTGGACGGAGAGGTTGTTATTGAAAAGAACTGTCAGGTTGCTTTTGGAAATGCTGTTGTGCAGGTTCAGATTGATTAACAGGAGGGCGCCTTATGATTTTTCCGGAGATTGGGTATATAAGTGATAAGGGAAATGTCAGAAAAGAAAATCAAGACAGGGTTCTGGTTCTTCAGGAGACGGGGCGTTCTCTTTGCGTTGTTGCAGACGGAATGGGCGGAACGGAAAACGGAGCCATGGCAAGTGATGTGGCTGTAAAGAGACTGAAGTCATGGTGGATAAGCTGTAAGGACACTCTTGACAAGTTAGACAGAAAGCGTCTGACGGATTTGTTTTACGAGGCTCTTATAGGTGTAAATGAAGCCGTGGTGAGGTGCTGCAGAATTCAGAAAATTAAGGCAGGCACAACCCTTACGGCTCTGCTCATTGTGGATGATTTTGCTCTTGCTGCATATTCCGGCGACACAAGGCTTTACAGGGTAAGGGGCAAAAAAATAAGCCAGCTCAGCGAGGATGAAACCCTTTATAACTATTTTGAAAATTATGAAACCGAGGCTGTCAATTCCGGAAAGAATAAAAGCATATTGATTTCATATATAGGAAAGGAAAATAATTTTTCTGTAAATTTGTATTCGGAGGAAGTCATTGCAGGAGATATTTTTATAATATGTTCTGACGGGGCTTATAATTATCTTAACTTTGAAAATGAAGAGACTTTAGAAAGGCTTAAGGTATATCCACCTGATGCGCTGGTGAAAATGCTTGCCAATGAAATAAAAAAACAGAAGGCGTCGGACAATTTATCTATAATTATTGCAAAATGCAGATAGAGCGGGTGTTATTATGAAAAAAATATTTATGATTTTATTATCGGCTTTTTTAATTGCGGGAGCTGTTTATGAAAGCCTTGGAAATGAAGTGAGCATGAAAATTTCAGAGTATGAGGAAGGCATACTTGAAGCTGCTTCTGTTCAGCTGCCTTATAAATCGGGAATTAAGGTGGATTCGGAAATCATAGACCCTCTTGTCAGGACAGCTCTTGCTGAAGCAGCAAAATATGAAAATGCCGAAGAAACAAAATATAAAACCCCCGAAAAAAATGTATATGTAAACCTGAAGGGGGCATATAAAAAAATAAATTTGATTCTTGGCACAGATCTTGCAGATTATGCGGGGCTTATAGACAATATTATTATAAACGCAAACGGAGTTTATTTACATGTAAAGCCGACTGAGCTTAATATAAGGAAATCGAACACAGACAGTGTGCAGATCGAAGTGGTGGATAAAAATAATGTTGTTGCAAAATATAATGGTACGGCAGGAATACGCTTTTTAAAGCTTATACTTATGGTTCTGTTTGCGGCAGCAGCAGTGTATATTTTTGTTTTTATGCTTAAACTTAAAGGCATGAGCCTTAAAGAGGGAGCAAATAAAAAATTATTTTACATAACAGGGAGTTGTTTTTTTGTTTTGTCAGCAACTCTTTTTGCAGTTGTTCTTTTTGCTGATTTTTCATCGGCTGCTGACAGAAAGCCTGTTAAATTCAGGAATGGAAAAACTGCATATTTTGATGTTCAGATATCCGGCTCATCTCAAGATTTAAGGGGCGTTTATATGGGTATACCCCCCTATGAGGACGGTCTTAACCCTGACCTTGCGTCTGTGTTCAGACAAAGCGCCGATTCTGTAAAGGGAGACACGGCTTTGGGCGGAAATTATCAGCAAAGTATGAATATAATCAAATTTCCTCTTGAAGAATCAGGCTCCTATTACATAAGAAATAATGACGTTTCATTTTCGGATGTAAATCAAAGCGATGAGGGGCTTTATGAGGCTGTTTCAATACTTGCCGCCAAAAACATATTAAGCGGAAAGTCGGACGATGTTTTTGGAACAGAGGACACTGTTACAAGAGCGGAAACCGTGACCATGCTTTGCAAAATGCTTAATATAGGCTTTGATGGAAATGGAGAGGATTTTGCAGACATATCAAACAGTGACTGGTTTTATACCTATGCGATGGGTGCCAAGGAAAATGGTGTTCTTTCAGGTTATGACGACAATACATTCAGAGCGCAGAACACAATAACACGTCAGGAATTTGCTGCTCTTATGGGACAGATTATGCAAAACCGCATGGGTTATGTTTTGCCTGAAGATAATTCAGCCCTTTCGGCATACAGTGACGGCGGAAGTATTGCCGACTGGGCAAAGCCTTACGTAAGTCTTATGGAAAGAGAAGGTGTTGGCATATGGCAGGAGGCCTTTCTTCCCTACCAGCCCATTACAAGAGGTGAGGCTGCAATGCTTCTTTACAGGGTTTATTGCCTGTATGATTAACTTAGCTTTAAAAAAGGCGGTGCAGTTATGTATAGAATTGAATGCTATTGTGGAACATTTAAAAACCGGAGAGGCAATAATGAGGATAATTTTTTTGCTGACGGATATTACCTTGACGTCTGTCACAGTGATGAAGAATATTCTGTCAGACTTAAGGATGACAGAAAACTGAAATTCGGAGTTTTCGATGGGCTTGGAGGAGAGGCCAAGGGCGAGAGAGCTTCTTATACAGCGGCAAGTACGCTGAGTGAGAGCGAAAATATGAAAGATTATTATTTCAGAGCCAATGAGCTTGTCTGCAAACTGTCCGAGGGCAGAAAAGATAAAATTTCGGGCACAACGGTGGCTGCAATTGAAATTTCGTACGGCAGATTCAGGTGTTCCAATATAGGAGACAGCAGAGCCTATATTATAAGGGATGGGAATATAAGACAGCTAAGTACTGACCATACTTCCCTTCAGACCCTTATAGATTCGGGTGTTATAACAAAAGCTCAGGCGGAAATGAGCGCATATAGAAATGTTCTCTCACAATGCCTCGGAATGAAGGACGATGAGGTCATAATAAGCCCTTATATCGGAGAGGAATACGCCCTTGAAGATAAGGATATAATTCTGCTTTGCTCCGATGGGCTGACAGGGGGGCTTTCCGATAAGAAAATAAAGAATATAATTCTTGGCTGCGGACGGAAAAAGGCTGTAAATGCTCTGATTCAGGGTGCGCTGAAGGGTGGCTCCTCAGACAACATAACAATTGTAATTCTTTACATAGACAAATCAAGAAGAAATCCGGCTGAAGCTGTTTTGAGGTTTTTAAGGAGGTAAGGCAAATGTCTGAAAATATAAAAGAATTTGAGCCTTTATGGGGCAAATGGTACGTCACCGATGTTATAGGTGAAGGTGCCTTCGGGAAGGTTTATAAAATTGAAAGAAAAGAATTTGACAATACATATGAGGCTGCCTTAAAGCATATAAGGATACCTCAGTCACAAGCCGAGGTAAAAAGCGTTCTTGCAGACGGTATGAGCAGGGAAAGCGCAGAAAGATATTTTTATACAGTTGTAAAAAGCATAATAAGCGAATTTGTGCTTATGTCAAAGCTTAAGGGAAACAGCAACATAGTAAGCTATGAGGACCATGACGTTGTAAAGGACAAAAACGAAATTGGCTGGGATATATTTATAAGAATGGAACTTCTTACCGGACTTATAGACTATATACAGGAAAACGATATTTCAAAAAGACAGATTATAAAACTTGGCATAGATATATGCAGGGCTTTGGAAATCTGCCAGAAGCATAATATTATACACAGGGACATAAAGCCCGAAAACATATTTGTTTCTGAAAACGGGGATTTCAAATTGGGGGATTTTGGAATTGCAAGGCAGGTGGAAAAAACTGTCGCAGGACTTTCAAAGAAGGGCACTTTTACTTATATTGCGCCGGAGGTGTATAAGGGAGAGGCCTACGGCTCTACGGTAGATATATATTCGTTGGGAATTGTTATGTACAGACTTCTTAATAATAACAGGGTTCCCTTTATGCCGCCTTATCCCCAACCTATAACTTATTCTGACAGAGAAAAGGCTCTTGTAAAGCGTATAAGCGGTATGCCCATAGAAAGGCCTGTAAACGCCGATGGTCGTCTGGCGGAAATAGTACTTAAAGCGTGCAGCTATAATCCAAAGGAAAGATACGAAAGTCCCCGTCTTATGAGAGAGGAGCTTGAAAGCATACTTTACACCGAGATGGAGGCGGGTGTGATTTATCCCCAAGGCGACAAGGCGGAAATTCACAGCGTACATTATCTGAATACTGCCGAAGTCGGAACAGAGACAATGGGTTTTTCTCAGAATACGGAAGAAAAAACGCCCGTAGGGAATGATTTTGGTGAAACATATGATGACGAAACAAAAACAATCGGGGCGGATTTCTTTACCGACGATGAAACAAAGACTATGATACCTGAACCTTCCCCTGATAATACGGAGGATAAGGCAAAGTATGATTCTATTCGGGAAGAGAGCAGTGTTGAGCCAAATAAGGCTGAAAACAAAGAGGCAGTTTACAGTACTGAGACAGAGCCTGCAATAAGGCCGCCGGCTCCTGTAGTCAAATCGGGATACGGACCGGATAAGATTGAGGATAATAAAAATATAATGACACATAATGCAGGTCCTCATTATCCTCTGCCTGAAAAGCGTTTCCCCAAAAAGCTCCTTATAGGCATAGGCGCAGCGGCAATTTGCAGCGGAGCATTTTTTATTTTCGGGAGCAGGTCGGGAAAGACGACAGATATCGGGGCGGAGGTTCAGGAGACAGCTGATTTAAGTGGCGTTGAAAAGCATAATCTTTCCATAAAAAATGTAGATATTTCGGCAGGCTCAAGAAATACGGTTTATCGCAATGCTGACGGCACTGTGGTTTCGTTGGGCGACAGCAGCTTCGGGCAGGATTCTTTGGAGGACTGGTCTAATATAATGGCTGTTTCTGCCGGATATGCTCATAATGTGGGGCTTAAATCAGATGGTACCGTTGTGGCGGTGGGACGAAACACGAAGGGCGAATGCAATGTTGAAAACTGGTCTGATATAATACAGATATCAGCGGGAGGAGACTGTACTGTAGGTCTTAAATCTGACGGAACCGTGAAATGCTCGGGAGTCTACAGCTGTTATGAAATACCCGGAAATATGGACTATATTTATTTTGAAACTCCGGATCTTAGGAATTGGATCAGTATAAGCAGCGTAGAAGCCGGAAATCACCATATCGTGGGACTTAAAAAGGACGGAACGGTAATTGCAGTGGGTTATAATCAATATGGTGAATGTGACTTGGACAGCTGGGAGGATATTACGGCGGTGGACACAGGCGAATTTCACACTGTGGGGCTTAAATCCGACGGTACAGTTGTAGCTGCGGGCAGCAATGAAAACGGGCAGTGCAATGTTTCGGACTGGACAGATATAGTTGCTGTGACGGCAGGGGCATACTATACGGTGGGTCTTAAATCAGACGGAACTGTTGTTGCGGTAGGCTCTGATACTGACGGACAATGCGACGTTTCAGGCTGGACAGACATAAAGGCCATATCAGCAGGTGATTTTCACACGGCAGGTCTTAAATCCGATGGCTCTGTACTTATGACAGGAAACAACAACTATGGACAATGTGATTTAACAACGGCTGATGAAACAAAAGCTGATGAAGCGTCCATAAACCCTGTAAATCCTTCTCACATAGCTGTGGTGGATGGCGATTTATGCGTAGGCGTAAAAAAAGACGGTACGATTACGATTGCTGAAATCAATTCCTTTTCGGATTTAAAGGATCCGGTCAAAAGCTGGGACGGTATTGTTTCCGTAGCCGCAAACGGTAATGACCTTTTGGGTCTTGGAAAGGACGGAACGATAGTATCCGCATACAGCGGTTTCGGAGCTTATAAGGATTGGAAGAATGTGGTTTCCATAGTCGGAAAAGGTGAGGATTTTCTGGCACTTAAGGATAACGGAACCGTTGTGGGAGAATACGAAGGCATAGAAGGCTGGACAGATATAGTCTGCATAGCTGCCTCTAAAAAATGTGCTGTGGGTGTAAAGAAAGACGGCACTGTCGAAGCTACGGCAATAAGGCAGGAGTATAATGGATTTGATTTCGGACAGACAAATGTAAAAAACTGGAGCGACATAATTTCTGCTTCATCAGGCTCCTACCATACAGTGGGGCTTAAGAAGGACGGCACTGTTGTTTCAACTAAAATAAATGCGGAAAAGAGTACCTTTGACTGCGGTCAGACGAATGTGGAAGGCTGGACCGGTATAATAGCCGTAGCGGCAGGAGATTTTCATACTGTGGGGCTTAAATCGGACGGCACTGTTGTTTCAACAAAGCTTTCGGAGGACCTTAAAGTAAACTGCGGACAGACAGACGTGGAGGGCTGGACAGATATAGCGGAAATATATGCAGGCTCAGACTGGACGATAGGTGTAAAAAGGGACGGCACTGTTGTGGCGGCAGGAGGAGAAAAGCTTAACAAAAGATTAAGCAAATGGACAGACATAGGCTGACGTATGAAGGGAGAAAACAATATGAATGAAATTATGTTTTATGGAGGATTGGCAGGGGCAGGTATTTTTCTGCTTCTGGGAATTGTATTTTTTGTCGTTTACTATATAAAAGGTCTTAAGCTCAGATATGTTTTTGATAAGGAATACGGAGAGGGCGCTTATATAAAGAAAGGGAAAAAGAATGAAGCTTAAAAAAATAATTGCTGCCGGGGCTGTGTCTGCTATGGCGCTTCAGAGCGGCGGGGTTTTAGCCGCAGCAAGTACAATGACTACAATTGACCGGGACAGTCTGCTGAAGCCGGGGAATCACACTATTGTGGCGGAATGGTCTGATGGTTCTGACGTCAAAAGATCGGAAAATACTTATTCAAAGTATGACGGTCCCTCTATAAAAATTTATCTCAACGGAAAAGAGGTTGAAACAGACACCGAGCCACAAATTATTGATGGCACAACCTATGTGCCCGCAAGAGCCGTATTTGAGGATATGGGCTTGGAGGTAGAGTGGAATCAGGACTCAAAAAGTATAATTCTGAAAGGGGCGGGAGTTATTACCTCTATGACAATAGGCAGTACCGAGCTTAAAATGAGGGCTATGTACAATGAAAATGATGTCAGAATGCACACCTTGTCCAAAGCGCCTGAAATAATAAACTCCCGTGTAATGATTCCCTTAAGAGGTACGGCAGAGCTTTATGGAGCTAGTGTAGACTGGGATCCTGATGAAAAAAGGATAGACATTGTTTATCTTACAGGTGAGGTTATTTCTGTGGACTCGCAGTTATGAGTTATGAAAAGGGAGGAAAGTTATGGCGCAAATAATTGCTTCCACTTATGAAATTATAGAAAAAATAGGCTCCGGAGGAGGAGGCGTGGTTTATCTTGCCAACCATACCCGACTTAACAAAAGGGTTGTGCTAAAGGCAGACAAAAGAAAAATCACCACAAGACCCGAGATTTTAAGGCGTGAGGTGGACGCCCTTAAGGATCTGAGCCATACATATATACCACAGGTGTATGATTTTTTTGTGGAGGACGATACAGTATATACCGTTATTGACTATATTGAGGGCGAAAGCCTTGACAGACCACTTAAAAGAGGAGAAAGGTTTACCCAGCCCCAGGTCATAAAATGGGCTGTTCAGCTTCTGGAGGCTCTTGCTTATCTGCATAAGCCCATACACGGCACACCGCCCCGTGGAATTGTGCACAGCGACATAAAACCTGCGAACATAATGCTTAAATCAAATGGGGACATCTGCCTTATTGATTTTAACATTGCTCTTGCCCTTGGTGAAGAAAATGTTGTGGGGCTTAGTGCAGGCTATGCTTCTCCTGAGCATTATGGACTGGATTTTTCGAGGGATACTTCCTTTACGACAGGCGCAGTAAGCCGATCCGTAAGCAAAGGGACTGCCGAAAAAACGTTCCAAGACGACAGCACAAAAACAATGCCTTCTGACTCAACAATGACTATGGCAGGGGACGATGAAGAAAAGGTTACTGTGACAATGGCTATGAATCCCTCGGGAACAGGCAGCATTTCGTCCCTTAAAAAAATTGTTGTTCCCGATGCCCGTTCAGACATATACAGTCTTGGAGCAACCTTATATCATCTTATTTCAGGAGTAAAACCCGCCAAGAATGCGGCTGAGGTAATACCTCTTTCGGGAGAGGGCATTTCGCCTCTTGTAGCGGATATAATAAAAAAAGCTATGCAGCCCAACCCTGATATGAGATATCAGAGTGCGGAGGAAATGCTTTGGGACTTTACCCATCTCAGAGAAAACGACCCACGTACAATAAGAAGAAAAAGAATAAGAAATACGGCTGCTGCGGTTATGACGGCTTTTATGGCTGCGAGCTTGTTTGTGTCCTTTACGGGGCTTAAAAGAATGGAGGCTGAAAAAAGCTCTCTTGCCCTTGCTGCCAATTCAAGAAATGCTCTTGAAAGCGGCAATCCCGATCAAGCGGTGGAGCTTGCTCTTAAGGCTCTTCCCAAAAGCGGAATATTTACTCCCGCCTATACAGCAGAGGCTGAAAAGGCTCTCGCCGATTCATCGGGTGTATATAATCTCTCAGACAGCTTCAGAGCATATCACAATAAGGAGCTGCCTTCTGAGATATTTAAAATATGTCTTTCCCCTGACGGCAAAACGGGGGCTGCCACCTATTCCTTTGCAGCGGTAATATTTGATACAGAAACAGGAAAAACAAAAGCTGAGCTGCCTCTTGCGCAGTCGGCTCTTTCAGATGTTGTTTTTGTAAATGATCAGCTTATAGCTTATGCAGGTGACAAGGGACTTACATTGTATGACATAACAAAGGCAGCTGACCTCTGGAACGGAGAAGCAGTGACACATATAGCAGTTTCCTCTGATGGGCAGACAATTGCTGGTATTTACAAAAATGAAAGCAAAGCATATATATATGACATAGAAGGAAACCGGAGAAAGGTTATAGATTTTGCAGGCAAAAAGCAAAATGTTGTGGAAAATGATTTTTTTGCAGACCCTATGGATAATCTTTTAAAGCTCAGCGATGATGGAAGATATCTGGCGGTAAGCTTTGATGATGGCGGCATTAATCTTTTTGACACCGAAAATGCCGAGGGAGATATAACTATATTTGATAATTCAGATTATATACATTTTGAAGGCGGATTTTGCGGAAAATATTTTGCTTTTTCAGGCTCAAATGAAAATGAATCTGAATTTATAATTGCAGACACCGAGGAGCTTGTTATTACTCAGGATTTTGTTGCTGATGGGAAAATATCCGTCAGAACCGATGAAGATGGAATATATCTGTCAAACCTGAGCACAGCGGTAAAAATAAATCCCGAAACAGGCGAACAGCAGGAACTGGCATACACTGACTCAGACATAAAGGATTTTTCAGTATATAAAGGAACAGTGCTTGCTCTTACTGAGAAAAACGAGTGCCTTTTCTATAAGGATGGCGGCAGGTTTTTTTCAAAAATTGCACCTGTACAGGCTGATTTTGATTTTGTGGATATATCGGCGGATTTTGCTGTTGCCGCAGGAAGAAACAAATCCGGTGTAAATATATTCAAGGCGGTGACGAATGACGGAGCCGAAATTGCGGTATATGATAAAACAGATATCCATGATGAGGCAAGAGTCAATTCTGACAGAACAAAGACAATGCTTTTTGACTATAAGGGATTCAGACTGTATACCTCTGATGGAAAGCTTATTAACAGCGTTATGCTGCCTGACCCGGAGGCTGTGTATGATGAACAATACTGTCATAATAGCGGCAACCTTGCCGTTATGTATAAGGACGCATTCAGACTTTATTCCGGAGAGGACGGAAGGGCTATATATGAAGCTGATAATCTCAGGTCTGTTTTCTATGCGCCCTATGGGGTGAGCATATACACAGATGAGGGAGAGCTTAAGCTCATTGACCTTGATACGGCTGAGGAATTATTTTCCGAAAAGGCTCAGGGCGATTTTGCAGTTTATTGCGGAATGGTTGTTGACAGTGAATTTTTAAACGGAAGAAAGATTATAGGTGCCGGAAAGACGGAGAAGGGATATTACTTTGCTGTTGCCGATAATGAGAATTGTTGTGTATATTCTCATGACGGAAAGGAGCTTTTCACAGTGCCTGTTTCTGAAAATACCGAAGCATTTTTCACTGAGGGAGAAATTATAATCTCGCCTACCCACGGCACTCCCGAGGTTTACAGACTTGATGGAGGAAGCAAAATTGCCGACCTCGACACAGATGCTTATCTTACGTATATGACGCCTGTAGATGAATACGTTGTCAGTCAGTATATTTCAACAACAGAGGGCGCCTATGGCATACTTCTTGACAAAGACACATACAAGCCCCTGGCTTATCTTCCGGGGCTTGCAGATATACAAGACAATGAGCTTATATTTGACTATAATGGCGGTTCTCTCAGAAAATCTGCTATTTATACTACAGATGAGCTTATTGCTATCACGAAAGGAGGAAAAAAGTAATCTTAAGACATATAAAAATGTTTATTTTAAAAAAGAAAGGGTGAATTAATTTGAAATTTAGTTTTAAAAAAATCGTTTCAGGAATAATTGCATTTATATTGCTTATTTCTCAAGTAACTTTTGTAAGCGCATCTCTTCTTCCTATAGAAGAAATAAAGACCACTATTGATTTGTCGGGCTATTTGCCGGGAGAACTCAGGGACGTCAAGATATCTAAAGTCCTTGCGGAAATGAGAAACGAAGATCATGAACCTGTTTCCATAGATCCCAAAGCAAAGCTTGTCTGGAGCAGGTTTACTGACAGTGAAGGCAGCCTGAAGTCTGATGTATGGAAGGTAACCGATATAAACGGAACTGTTAACCTTATACCTGTGTTTTACACATCTCACGCAGACCTTGAGCTTATTGTCGGCTCAGGCAATCAGCTTGACCCGAACAATGTAAGGTATATAGTGTCAATAGACGGTCCTGAGATAAACAAAGCCTTTAATATGGATCTTTATCTTCAGGAAGAACTCAGCAAGGGCGACAGTACGACTGACCCTGCCAGAAGTCACGTTGATTTTCTGCCTTATTATGAAAAAACGAAGGTAGAGGGAAATGACGGAAAGACGGATGTGGCTTCAAATCTGCGTCTGTCAGTAGCTCCGGGATATAGCAGAGACGGATATTATTTTGCACATCTTACACTTAATGAGGACTATTATCCTGATGCGCAGATGAGAGTATATGACGGAGAATTTAACTCTGCTGAGGCTGCTGAAGCGGCAGCGAAGGCAGACCCCGAAATCGATGTTACCGAAAAGCTTGCTTCTGAAAATATGAGCAGGATAGATGAGGGTCTGGGAGGACGTTTTTCCGACACAAGCAAAAAGAGAATGCTTACGGCAGTTTATAAGAAAAACGGCGAAACAGTGGGCTATGACTATTTTTACTTAAGTGTTGTGCCGAGAGTAAATTCCCTGAATGATGAAAAGCTTTATACCTTTAACGAAAAAGGGGAAAAGGAATTTGTAAATGCTGTATATTCCGAAACAACAGATGAATACGGCGTTCAGGTTTTTAAATATGAAATGCAGCCCGATAACCCTGCCGACAGAAATTATTATCTCCACTTTGATTTCTATGACGGAAATAAAGGGGAGATAAACAATAAGCTTGTTACAAAGGCAGTGGAAGGGCATTATGCTTCACTTGCATCTGCCGCAGACGCAGCCGATATAAAGGACAAGCTTTTTGCGGATAAAAATGATGAAAATTTCAGCCCTGAAAATGTATATATGGCAAATTTCAGCGGATTTGGAAAGGACTTTACGGTTTTTGCCGGCAAGGATATATGGAAGCTTACCGTTGTTGCTGAGGATAAAAAAGAAGAGGAGGGCAAGGAGCCGGTAAGACTTGTTGAACCTCCCAATGTAGCCTCAAGCGACAGATATTTCAGCGTAGAGGAAATAAAGAGCGGCGGAGAAAAAACCGATACATATATAGTTCCTTACAATCAGGATACATATTACAGCTTTGGATATCAGACTATATTTATAAATGATACTATGCAGGGTCTTAATAATCTAAGCCCCTATGTAAGGCTGGGTTATCACGCCAAGGTATATAAGGATGGTGTGCCGGAGGATACGGAGGACAAAGAAGAGGAATATGGAGAGAATTATGTTTATTCCGATTTGTCTCCTGCCGATTTTTCAAGAAATGGGGCAGACCCGAATATGGATCCCAAAAATTCCGTGAGATATACGGTTTCAGCCGAGAATCATATAGATCACAAGAATTACTGGATAAGTGTTGTCAAAAAGGAAAACGGACCTAAACTTTTTGTAAACGGACCTGATACGAGAGAAATTTTTCTTAACGACTACTTTAGCAATATTCATGATATTTTTGTTGCCAACATAGGTACAGAGGAACTTAAAAATATAAATGTTACTCTTGAAGGTGAAAATGTTGCTCTTGATGAATATTGGACCATAGGCGGCTTCGGAAACAACACCCTTGCTCCCTTTGACGGAACTGTAAACAAAACGGGGAATTACAGGGGCGAACTTTCCAATGTGGCAAAAATAAGGCTTAAGCCTACAGGCGAAGGCGATATAAATGCTGTGCTTACAATTACTGCTGACGGACAGACTCCAAGAGTTATAAAAATAACAGGTAAAGCAGGTAATCCTAAAATTGACACCACTTCCTTAAGGGACGGTGTAAAATATGTGCCTTATTCGACCATAGTAACCACAAATAATATGCACGACTGGAACAGAGTAACCTTTTCCCTTGACGACGGAAATCTTCCCGAGGGCGTAGAGCTTCTGCCAAGCGGCGAAATTTATGGTGTTCCCAAAGAAACAGGAAGCTTTCCCATAAGAGTAAAGGCAAGCTTCAGCAGTATGGAATTTGAACCCTCATATGCCGACCTTACACTTAATATAAAGGAAAATACAGATGAAAATGTAGCGGCAGAAGTTGATGAAGGCTTTGAAATCCTTAAGAGAATACCAAGCGTTGTTGAGATTGAAGAAGGCATCACGCCACAGAATCAGATATTTGAATATGAATATGACTATGCTTTGCATAAGGACGAATTTCAAGGAGTATGGCTTGACGGTACACCTCTTGAAGAAGGCGTTGACTACCATGTGGCTGCGGGAAGTACACAGATTACACTTAATAGTCAGACCATCAAAAAAATAGCTCCCGGTCAGCATACTATTGCAGGTGCAAACAGAAATTCTGAGAACCGACTGCAAAAATCCGCTCAGAACTTCACAAAGAAAGTAACCTCCGCAAAAACCGCTTCAACGGCAAGAACAGGAGGCTCCTATTCTGCAGGCAGCAGAGGAAGTGCAGTCCTCGAGCAGATAATAAACATACCTACATACACAGTTTCTTACGAATCAAACGGCGGCTCAGACGTTGAGTCTCAGGAGGTAAGAGCAGGTTCCACAATAAGCTTCCTTGCTACTCCCGCAAAGCCCGGCTACAGATTTGCAGGCTGGTATAAGGATGAAAAGCTAACCGAAGAATTTGACAGGTCAGAGCCTGTTAAGTCTGCATTCAAGCTCTATGCTAAATGGGAGCAGGTAGAGTGCAGAGTATGGTTTGATACTGACGGAGGCAGCGATGTAGAATCGAGGGCAATGCTTGGAGACACTCCTCTTGATATACTTCCTACGCCTAAAAAGCTTGGATATACCTTTGAGGGATGGTACAGAAATAAGGAGTTTACAGATGAATTTTCGAGGGGATATAAAATTTATCAGAATACCACCCTTTATGCAAAATGGCAGCTTATACCTATTCCTGCATTTCCACCTGAAAAGGCAGGGGGCTTTGCAGATGTAAATACTGATGACTGGTTCTTCAAAGATGTAGACTGGGCATATGGAAGTGGTCTTATTTCAGGCTACAATAATGCTATTTTTGCTCCGGACGAACCTATAACCTTAGCCGAAGCCATTTCGGCCATTGCAAAAATTTCGGGAGAGGATACATCCAAGTTTGCAGATGCAGCCATTGAGGGCATAAAGGATAATGAATGGTATTCACCTTATGCTAAATGGGCTGTTGAGAGAGTGATTCCTTCGGGCAAAGACTTTGATCCTGATGCATTGGTTACAAGAGAAGATATGGCAGTGCTCATAGTAAAATATCTGGATTATATGCACGCAGGCTACGGCGCTCCTGACGGAGCAGTAAACTTTGAAGATAAGTCAGAGGTTTCGCCGGAGGCTATGGAGGCGCTTCAGATACTTTACAAAAACGGTTTGCTCACAGGAAAGGGCGAAGATATAATAGCCCCCAAGGACAATATGAGCAGAGCTGAATTTTCTTCACTACTCCACAGAGTGGACTATTTCAAGGCTTACTGA
This sequence comes from uncultured Clostridia bacterium, assembly GCA_947627855.1. Taxonomy (GTDB): domain Bacteria; phylum Bacillota; class Clostridia; order Lachnospirales; family CAG-274; genus JAJQCI01. Next base: position 89,729 of record CANQXR010000001.1, on the reverse strand, counting down.
TAAATACACGGAAAATAATCCGACGGCAGACAAAATCTTCTGCCGTCGGATAAAAAGGAGAAATTCTATGAAAATAAAAAGATATTTGGCGGCTTTTGTTGCTGCTGTAATGATTCTGCCACAGTTTAATGTGATTGCAGATGAGATGAATGATGTTAATTCTAACACAGTTGAATCAACTTACGGTGATGCAGAAGCGGCAGATGTGACGACCGATATTGTCACGTCTGAGGGAGCTGTCGATGTTTCTTCGGAGGAAATGGATAACTCGCCTGCTCCCATATCCCTTCTGCCACTTGAGGAGGTAAGGGCGACTCTCGACCTTACCGGCTATCTGCCCGGAGAGCTTAAAAATATAAAGGTTTCCGATTTGCTTTCTGATTTATATATCGATGGAACAAATGAACCTATAGAAGTAGATAAGAATGCGGTCTATGTATGGAGCAACTTCTTTGACGAAACCGGAACCGAAGTGTATGACAAATGGCAAAAAACAGGCATTAATGACACAATGAATATTTTCTCTTATGATGATTATTATTCAACTATGGAAATCATAGTGGGCTCAGGCAATCAGCTTGACCCGGGAAATGTGAGATATCTCGTTTCCATAAAGACTTCCGGCTTTGAAGATGTAATGAATTTTGATATATACGACCAGAAGAATACTGATACGGGAATTTTACGTTCCCGCCTGAATACCGATTTAGATATATATTGGAGTAACTATTTAGGTCTGACAGAGACAGCAGATGGGAAAACCGTAAAAGTGCCGATTGTGGACGTAGGAATACCTTACAGACGCAATGAAAGTGATGATTTGTATATGCACCTTTCACTTAAAAAGAATCGTTTTCCCGATGCGGACATAAAGGTTTATGATGGTCTTTATACTTCCTTGGAGGAGGTCAATGCCAATGCCTCCAAAGAGATAACAGACAGCATTACGGCTGAAGATATGAATGCTCCAAATGCAGGCTTTAAGGGAAAGTTTTTAGAGGACTATGATGGCAGATTCTTAACTATTGTTTATGAGAGAAATGGCAGCTTCGCTGGGCTTGAGAATTTGCGCTTTAATATATATGCGTACGGTCAATACATATGGGGAGACTATCTGTATTCATTTGAAGGCGACGGAAAATATGGCTATTATGAACAAGTAAGCGATTATTGCAATGATGATGAAGATGACTCAGGCAGAACAATATTTGAATATGAGCTTTATGAAGGATACAGCCCAAACGACAGCTATTATGTGGCATTGGAATATTCTGACGGAGGTTCCGACAAGAGAATTACAAAAGCGGTTGTAGGTACTTATCCTACACTTGAGTCGGCTGCATCACAGACGGATATAAAATATCAGCTTTTCCCCGCTGATCCATACACGGACGGAGGATATTTAGGAAATTTTGGCGGAAAAGGCATGGATTTTACGGTGTTTGTTGATGGAGATGTATGGCATATAACCATACGTGCCGTGGAATATGAGGAAGTAACCATAGTACCGGTAATGGACGATGGAGCGCCGAATGTAGGCTCTAATGATAAATATTTCAGAGTTAATTTTCTGTATAATGGTGAAGAGGCACTGGACACCTATGTTATGCCCTATAGCGAGGACACTTATTATAGCTATGGTTACCAGACTGTTTTGGTAAACGATACTCAGGCTGATATGACAGCTGTTGCACCGGAGGTATACCTGGGACATAAAGCCAAGGTTTATAAAGACGGAAAACCGGAGGAGATAAATGAGGGAGATTCATCGCCTATACTTTCTCCTCAGAATTTTACTCAGACACTGCCGGATCCGGAGGTTAATCCTGCAAATTGTGTAAAATATACCGTTTCGGCTGAAAATCATATTGACCACAAAAATTATTGGGTGACTGTTGTAAATAAACAGGAAGGACCTAAGCTTTTTGTAAACGGACCCGATGAAAGAGAAGTTTTCCTCAATAATTATTTCGACAATAAACATGATATATTTATTGCAAATGTGGGAACAGAAGAACTTAAAAATATAAGCGTTACACTTAATGCAACTCATGTTAAGCTGGACGATTACTGGACAATGGGAGGAGAGGGAAACAACACCCTTGCTCCATTTGAAAGAACTAGCACCAATCATAGTGTATTAAGCAGCGCCGAGATTGCTAATGTGGGAAAAATAAGGCTTATTCCCGATGGCGAAGGAGACATAAGCGGAACCCTTACTATAACGGCTGACGGTCAGACGCCAAGGGTAATAAAGCTTACAGGTATGGCAGGTAATCCTAAGATTGACACAACAAGCATACCTGAGTCTGTCAAATATGTACCTTATTCATCAATCATAACCACAAACAATATGCACGATTGGAACAAGGTTACATTTAAGCTTGACGGAGGAAAGCTCCCCGATGGAGTAAGTCTCCTCCCCAGCGGCGAAATCTACGGAGTGCCCAAAACAGCAGGAGATTATCCGATTACAGTTTGTGCGCATTACAGCTATAATGCATTTAAAGATTCAAAAGCGGATTTTGTCCTAACTGTCAAGGAAAATACAAACGAAAACGTAGATAACAGCGTAGATGAGGGATATGAAATATTAGTACGTATTCCTGACAATATTACCGATGATGAAGAGAGAGAATTCAGGGCAAACGGTAATTTTTCAGAATTTATAGATCTTTGGCTCGATGGTGAAAAGCTTACAAGAAATGTAGACTACACAGCGGAGGAAGGAAGCACAAAAACTGTGCTCATGAGAGAAACAATGAGTAAGCTCAGCAATGGTACACATACAATTTCACAGGAGCTTCGTGTAGACGGTGACAGAAACAAAGAGCTGAAAAGATCTGCACAGAATTTTACAAAGGGCAGCAATAATACCAACAATCCGAACAGCAGCGGAACAAATCAAGGCTCAAGCGGTGGCAGCAGAGGCGGTGGCGGAGGCGGCAAAAGTGCCACACCTACTTATACCGTAAAATATGTAGTAAACGGCGGCTCGGAGGTTACTGAGCAGAAGGTAAAGAAAGGCTCTAAGATTTCATTCCTTGCCACTCCCGAAAGGGCAGGCTACAGGTTTGTGGGCTGGTATAAGGACGAGGCTCTTACTAAGCCATTTGACAAAAATGAAACCATAACAGGATCTGCAACCTTGTATGCAAAATGGGAGCAGATAAATTGTCGGGTATGGTTCAACTCCAACGGAGGAACAGAAGCCGCCTCTGTAGAGGTTTTGGGAGACACTGTCCTTGCGGATCTTCCCAATATTTCAAGAGAGGGATATAGGTTTGCCGGTTGGTTTACTGATGAGAATCTTACAAAAGAGTTCACTGCGGGCGATAAGGTTACTTCAAATATGACGCTTTATGCTAAATGGATTTCTGAAGAAGCACCTGATGATGCTTCGGAATTTGCAGATGTAAATCCAAGCGCATGGTATTACGGAGATGTCAACTGGGCATATATGAACAATATTATGGTAGGCTATAATAATTCCTACTTCGGACCCTCTGACACCATAAAAATGAGCAATGTGGTGACTGTTCTGGCAAAGCTTTCGGGGGATGACTTGTCTTCCTATGGCAGCGGAGAAATTTGGTATGCTCCTTATGCTAAGTGGGCACAGGACAAGGGCATAACAGACGAATTTGCACCGGACAAGACAGTTTCCCGTGAAGATATAGCGGTTATGCTTGTAAGGCTTATGGACAGCAAGGGTATGGCATACGATGTACCTGATGAAGCTGCTGAATTTGCCGATTCAGATGCTATATCCACTTCAGCCATGGACAGCATAAAGGTGTTATACAAAAATGGAATACTTTCAGGCAGAGGAAACGGCATTATAGATCCGAAAGGGAGCACAAGCCGTGCAGAATTTGCTGCGCTTGTACACAGATTTAGCAGCAACTGACAGGTATTTTAATTTGTAAGCAGACTGCGTTTTTCATATATGTGGCCCGAAATTTTATAGAGCAGTTTAAATTTCGGGCCTTATGTATATGTATTTAAGAAATATTTAGGAAAGGAGGCGGACGGATGAAAATATATGTTTTGCCGGATAATCTTTCGGCTGCTTCGGACGAATTGAACTCTTTATCTGAACAGGTTGAGGCAGTAGATAGTAATCTGAGAAGAATATATGGTTCTCTTGATTGGCAGGTTAAATCGAAGGCCTCGATTTCAAACTACATAAAAAGACTAAGCAGTGATTTTGATAAAGCCGGAACTACTTTAAAAAAACACGGCAGTTTTCTTGAAGAGGCAAGAAATCTATATGCAGAAGCAGAAAACCAAAGAGCTGAAGATGAACTAAGGTTTAGTGAAACAGTGCAGTCATCTTCTGGCGGAGGAAGTTTTGCTGGTATTTCAGGTGACAGTGGCAGATTGGAAGGAATGCCTGAAAAAAGCTGGTTTGAAAAGTTTTTCTTTGGAGATTTAAAGGGCGAAGGCAGTCTTTTAAGTGGAGAGTTACATGGGGAATCTGATTTTTTTGGACATGATACAGCAGGTACTCTGACAGGAGAGCTTTTCTATGGAGAGTATTCTGCAAAAAACAAAATGTCATTTAAACTTAAAGATGAAAAAGGAAACTGGGATCTCAAATCCTTTGGATTAGTTTCTACATTAAAGGCAACAGGCGCCTTGGCTAAGGGTGAGGCTAAGGGCAACATAGGCAGGCTCAGTGGAGCCATGGAAGGCTCTCTTCTTACAGGTGCGGTTTCAGGAGAGGTTAAAGCTACTATATTTGATGATGGAGAATTTAATCCTTCTATCAAAGCAGGAGCAAAAGGCTCTGTCTCGGCAGCTAAAGGAAGCGCCGAGGTTTCTTACGGCGACAAAAACTATGATGTTCATGGAAGCGTTGATGGAGATTTGCTTCATGCAGAAGCAGAGGCAGAGGCTGGTATAGGTTATCTTGGAAAGGACAAGGATGGAAACAGCCAATACGGAGTTTCCGCAAAAGCCGGCGCTATGGCAAGCGCTGCAGAAGGCAAGGTCAAAGGCGGATTTACACTTTTTGGAATAAAAGTAAATGCCGGTGTTAAAGGCTATGCCGGCGCTGTTGGCGTTGAAGCCGGAGGCAGTATTACAACAAATGGTGTAAAGGCTTCCTTTGCAGGGGCGGCAGCTATTGGAGGAGGCGTTGATATTGAAGTTGACTGGAGTGGTTTTGGTGACTGGGCAAAGGACACTGTAAACAACATAGTAGACTTTTTCAGGTGGTAGACAGGAAAGGAGAGGAAGTATGTTTAATTTATTCATAAAGCTATATCCTATAATACCCTGTATTCTGATCACAGTTACATTAATTCTATCTTATAATGCGTATAAAAAAATTAAAAATTACGTAAGCACAGAGGGAGAAATTATAGATTTTTACAAAAGTACTTCCGAGATGGCAATAAGCAATGAAGCGACTTATTCTGTTTCGCCTGTTATTATGTATGTTGTAAACGGAAAGGAATATAAGTTTAAAGGCAATTTCTATTCGACCTCTATGAAAAAAGGAGATAAAACAGAGATAATGTATAACAGAGAAAACCCCGAAAAGGCTGTTATAAAGAAGGGGCTGTTTTTTGCTCCTTTAATCACAGGTATTCTGGGAGTATGTTCAATTTTTCCGGTTTTCATTTTTCGGTTTATAATCAGAGCCTGAACACTACTTTCAGAAATTATTCATTCTGTACATTTAATATAGTTTATGGTATTATACTATTGAAAACTTTTAAACAGGAGGAGGATAATATGAAAAAATATTTACCGATAGGTTCAGTTGTATTATTGAATGGTGCCGAAAAAAGGCTTATGATCTGTGGTAGATTGCAGACTGATGTATCTACTGATAAGCAATATGATTATTCAGCTTGTCTTTACCCGGAGGGTCTGATTGACTCGAAGGAGTTATATATGTTCAATAATGAAGACATAAACAATGTATATTTTATAGGCTTTCAGGATGAGGAGGAACTTCGGTTCAGGAGATTTATAGAGGGATTATCAAACGAAAAGGAATCAAATGGTGAAAGGTAATCCTTATAAGTATAAAAATTCTATTGGTTTTCGTCTTGAAATCGGACAGAGTGAAATACCGTATATGAAGTCGATCAATAATGAGTGGCATTTTAAAATCAAATATTACTAACTGCTTTAGGAGACGAACAAAATGTGAGAGCCGAAAGATATATTCCTTTGTATCGCCACCTTGATTTTATTTTGAATAATATAGTATTTTGGATATCAAGGCAGGTAGATTTTTTTGGGTGTTTGATGTAACAGATACAGATTTAAGGAAAGACCTGTTGCGGCTGTACATATTACAGTTGAGCCTAAAAATTATAATGCCTGAGAAGAATCCGTCCCGAAGGCTGATGACACAGATACGTTATTTGGAAAATTGAGTCTGAATATTTAACCGTATAAATGTAAAAAATAACCAAAAAGAATTTCGGAGATATTCAGAACAAACTAAAAAGATTGTTTGCAGGAGCAATCGAACAATTGCTGTCCCACGTGACCGCAACGGAGAATTTAAATCTCAAATTATAACTAAAAGACAAACTGCGGAGAAAGCGAAACGATATTGTATTTTAGAGTAATTTCGCCTTCTCCGTAGACGAAATCGAACAGAAAATTATGGCTATATATGCCAAAGGAGTATCACAACGCAACATAGAGGCACTCTTCGCGGGATTTACGGTTCTGAAATTTAACATGGGCTAATTTCGCGCATAACAGACAAAATACTTCCTGAGGTAAATGAATTGCAAAACAGACCTTTGGACAACATTTATCCTGTAATTTTCTTTTACGGCATAGTAATCAACTCACGCAAAGACAAAAGAAATATAATGTATTTATTCTGTTCTTGGAATAAATATGGAGGGACAGAAAGAAATTTCAGGGACATGGTTATTTGAAAACGGATTTACAAGCTTTTATGCAAGCATATGTTCAGTTCTTAAAAACAGAGGCGTCAAGGACATATTTATTGCCTGTTATGATAATCTTACAAGGCTTTGCAATGCTATAAATTCAATTTTTCCCAAGACAAAAAATCAGCTTTGTATAGTTCACCAAATAAGAAACAGTTGTAAATTTGTTCCATATAAGTACAGGAAAGCTGTATGTGCTGATCTCAAAAAGATATATAGTACAGTAAATATTGATGATGCAGAGTGTGCGAAGGAGGAATTTAGTGAAAAATGGGATAATAAGTACCCTAACATAATGAAATCGTGGGATAGGAATTGGAATGATTTAACAACATTCTTTGAATATCATGCTGAAATAAGGAAAAAAATATATACTGCCAATGCAGTAGGAAGCTACCTGATGGAAAGAAAATTTATAAAGTCAAAGGTAATATTTCCGACAGACGATTCTATTCGCAAGGTAATATATATTAGTGTAAAAGAAATTTCAAAAAAATGAAGATTACCGTAAGAGATTGGGGAATTGCCTATGCACAGTTTTCGGTATATTTTGAAGACAGGCTTACAGCCTGATGACTGACGAAGGCTCTGACTTCGAACTCCCGAGGTTTATCCGCTTGGAAGATACCGATAAACGAAAAACAGCAACAATGAAAATATCGCTGCCTGTTACCGTATATCTTATAACCTGCGTCAGGTCGCTCCTCTGTGTTGCCCTGTTTGGTTGTATATTTATTATGCCCAAAAATAAAATTATAATTTCATTTACACAGATTAAAATTCACAACCAGTATTCTTTTAAAAATCAAATGGAATTTTTTAAAAAAATCTCCACCCTACCCTTGACAACTAATCTGGCGAAGAAGTGTAACCAATCATTTGACCTTCAACAGATTTCCGTGTAAAAAAAGAGTTTTTTTGTTGCAATGATTCTTTATGTGTGGTATAATGTTTTGGAATGTTTGAAAACCGACCCTTGCGGCTTGTGGGTTTGACGCATAATGGGTTGGGAGAAAGGAGAAAAAAATGTTAGATTTAATAACAAACATCAACACAGCAGTCAACAACTTTGTATGGGGTCCGCCGATGCTTGTTTTAATGGGCGTTGTAGGCGTACTTATGACAGTGCTTACAGGTGTGTTCCAGTTCAGAAGAATAGGTCACTGGATGAAGAACACCATAGGGGCAATTTTCAGCGACAGGCACGTTATGGGACATACGAGAGATAAATCCATCTCACAGTTCCAGAGTCTTTGTACGGCTCTTGCCGCAACAGTAGGCACAGGCAACATCGTAGGCGTAGCCGGAGCCATTATGACAGGCGGTCCGGGCGCTGTTTTCTGGATGTGGACAATTGCCATTTTTTCAATGATGACAAACTATTCGGAAAATGTTTTGGGTATTTTTTACCGCCGCAAAAACGCAAACGATGAATGGTCGGGCGGCGCAATGTATTATCTCAGGGACGGACTTGGCTCAAAGCCCCACTGCAAGGCAATAGGCGCAGTGCTTGCCGTACTTTTTTCCATATTCTGTTTTCTTGCTTCATTCGGCATAGGAAATATGACGCAGGTCAATTCAATTTCCGGCAACATGAAAACAGCATTCGGCATTCCCACATGGATAACAGGTATAGTCATTCTTATACTTGCTGCCCTTGTTATTGTTGGCGGTCTTAAGAGAATCGCCTCCGTAACAGAAAAAATAGTTCCCTTTATGGTTGTTATATACATAATAGGCAGCCTTATAATTTTCATTACCCACATAACCTCCGTAGGCGCAGTCTTTTCATCTATTTTCAAAAGCGCTTTCGGTATGAGAGCAGCAGCAGGCGGCGTTGTCGGCTTCGGAATCAAGCAGGCAGTCGTTATGGGAATGAAAAGAGGCGTTTTCTCAAATGAAGCCGGTCTTGGTTCTTCCGTAATGGTTCACTCAAACTCCAACGTAAAGGAGCCTGTAAGACAGGGTATGTGGGGTATATTTGAGGTTTTCGCAGACACAATAGTTGTATGTACACTTACAGCCTTCAACGTTCTTACATCGGGACTTATAGACCTTGAAACGGGACTTCCTCTTGAAAAATACGGAGATGTAACCCTTACAAGCGCCAACATAGTCAGCACTGCTTTCAACATCAAATTCGGTGCTATCGGCTCAGCATTCATAGCCATTGCAATTGCTCTTTTTGCATTTTCAACGGTTCTCGGCTGGAGTCACTACGGTTCTAAGGCGTGCGAATTCCTTTTCAAGGAAAAGGCAGTAATGGTTTATAAGCTTATATTTGTTGCCGCTATATTCGGCGGAGCGGTTATGGGTGATAACCTTGCGTGGGATATAGCCGATACCCTCAACGGTCTTATGGCTATACCCAACCTTATAGGCGTACTTGTACTTTCGCCAATTGTTGCGGCAATTACAAAGAATTACGTTGACAGAATAATAAAAGGAAAGAAAATCGAGCCTATGCTCTCCGTTTTCCCCGATATTCAGGCAGAACACGCCGAAGCGGTGAAGCACGGTTCGGAATAATAACAAAGTAAGGGGCTGTCTTGAAAACAGCCCTTTATTTTTTTAAAATCAAAAATGAATATTAAACAACATCTCAGTCAATAATACCTGTACGGAGGTGTTTTTTAGTGAAAGACAAGCTTAAACAATTTTTAAAGGAAAACGGCTATGCGGCGGCGGTATATTCCTGCATAGCTCTTGTCGTCATTCTGGCGGCGGGCGTTGCATTTTATGACAGTCTGAATATAAGCAGCAGAGGGGAAGGAGAAATTGCTGACGAGTACGAAGCGGACGAGCCTCATGACAGACCCGTAAGCCTTTCGAGGGACAGAAGCTATGTTGACGAGCAGAATGAAAACGCATCGGAAAAGGCGGAAACTTCCTCCAAAGTTTCTCAGGAAGCAAAGAAGCCCGAAAACGCAGCCCCTGCGCCTGCCCAAACTGAGGAGCAGCCCTCAAAAACAGCATCGGCTGACAATCTTTTTTCATTCGATGAAAATACGCAGGATATGCTTATGCCTATCGACGGCAGAATTGTGATGGATTTCAGTCCGGATATGGCTGTTTATGACCCTACTCTTGACCAGTACAGAACCAACGACAGCATTTGCATTGCCGCAGACGCCGGCATTACGGTCGTTGCAGCCGCCGACGGTGTAGTGTATGACACAGGCTTCAACGAAACGGACGGGCATTATATTTTAATTGATCACGGAAACGGCTGGATGTCTACATACAGTCAGCTTGGCGAGAATATCGCAGCGGCTGTAGGTGACATAGTAAATGCGGGAGATGTGATCGCCTATGTAGGTGAGCCAACCGTATTCGGCTCCGCTCTGGGTCCTCATCTTGAATTCTATATTACTCATAATGACGAACCGGAGGATCCCAAGCTTTTATTTGAATCGGAAGAATAATAAAAAGGTCTGCCTGTTTTTTTTGCGGCAGACCTCTTTATTTAAGGTTTGCGCCCCGCCGCCCCGCCCGACCAAGCCAAAGACAAAACGCCTGCGGCGTTTTGTCTTTGGCTTGGTCGGGCGGGGCGGCGGGGCAGCGGCGGGCGGGGGACAAGGGGAAAAGAAAAGGACGGACAAGTCCGTCCTTTTCTTTTCCCCTTGTCCCCCGCCCGCCGCTGCCCCTGCTGCAATCGGTCGGTTTTTCTGCTTTTAAAAGCCGCAATTTTCAAAAAAGAATTTGTCATTCTCCTTTGGGGATACTCCCGTAGACGGAAGCTTATTACGTCTGTATGCAGCCTTTTTATTTACAGCGAAATCCTCGGCTTTCAGAATTTTTGAAAGGCGGGAATTCTTTTTAAGCGTGAACACCTGTATGCCTTGGGAGGTTCTTGTGGTTTTCAGGGATATAAGCTCAGAGTCTATGAGCATTGCTTTTTTGTCATCTCTTATAAAAGCAATGTCCTCCCTGCCGTTTATATGGACTGCTCCCACAAGTACCGATGCAGCGGAAAATGCATTTATCATCTTTTTGCGGTTGAGCTTTGTTTTATAGCTTTCCACACTCACCCTTGCCGCCTTGCCATTTTCAAAGGCAAATATTATTTCTCCGGAATAATCGGTGGTGGCAAGCATAAAAAGAATTGTTTCGTCATTTTCAAGGGGCAGAACATTATTCAGATATTGTCCCATTGAATTTGTCTTGCATTCCTCCAGCTCGTATGCCTTGACCTTGAAAACATTCTGCTTGCTTGAAAACATAAGAAGCTCCGCGCGGTTGGTGGTTTCCAGCGTCTGTATTATTCTGTCATCCTCTTTGAGCTTATGCTCTCCCGACATACGGAGAGAAGCAAGTGTTATTTTCTTGAAATAATTTCCTGCCGTAAGGAACAGGCTTATGGGATAATCCTTTATAAGCTCGTCCTCATCAATAACATTCACATCTTCAGCATATATTATATCCGTTTTTCTGTCCCTGCCGAATTTCTTATCAATTTCTCTGAGGTCCCTGCATATTATATTCTTCACCTTTGTTTCGCTTGAAAGTATGCCCTGAAGCTCGGCGATATCCCTTTCAAGCTGTTCCCTGTTTCTGATTTTGTTGAGCAGATATTCCTTATTAAGATTTCTGAGCTTTATTTCAGCTATGAATTCAGCCTGCGCCTCGTCAATGTTGAAGCCCTCCATAAGATTCGGAATAACCATATCCTCCGTTTCCGTTTCCCTTATAATGGCTATTGCAAGGTCTATATCAAGAAGTATTCTTTCAAGCCCCGACAGAAGATGATATTGTTCTTTTTTCTTTTCAAGCTCAAAAGCCGTTCTTTTTTTAATGCAGTCTGCCCTGAACGCCGTCCACTCCTTAAGAATATCCTTTATTCCCATAACTCTCGGAGTTCCGTCCACCAATACATTGAAATTACAGCTGAAGCTGTCGCATAATGGCGTAAGCTTAAAAAGCTTGTCCATAAGATGAACAGGGTCGGCACTTCTCTTTATATCAATGGCAATTTTAAGTCCGTTGAGGTCCGTTTCGTTTCTTATATCGTTGATTTCTTTTATCTTATTCGTCTTTACAAGCTGTATAACCTTGTCTATAATGGATTCTATATTCGTGGAATACGGAATCTCATATATCTCTATAAGGGACTGCTTTTTGTCATATCTGTATTTTGCCCTTACCTTAAAGCTTCCTCTGCCTGTTTCGTAAATCTGCTCAATTTCCTTTTTGTTGTATATAAGCTCGCCGCCTGTCGAAAAATCGGGGGCTTTTATATATTCGGAAATATCCGCATCGTTATTTTTAATATAGGCTATGGTTCCCTGACATATTTCACGAAGATTGAAGCTGCATATATTTGACGCCATACTTACGGCTATGCCCTGATTCGGCGTAACAAGCACATTGGGAAACGCTGTCGGAAAAAGGACAGGCTCCTGCATTGTTCCGTCAAAATTGTCCGTAAACTCTACTGTGTTTTTATCTATATCCTTAAATATGGTCTGACAGAAAGCGTCAAGCTTGACCTCCGTATACCTCGATGCGGCAAATGCCATATCCCTTGAATACTGCTTGCCGAAGTTGCCCTTTGAGTCTATAAACGGGTGAAGAAGCGCATCGTTTCCCCTCGTCAGACGTACCATGGTTTCATATATGGTCTGGTCGCCATGGGGATTGAGCTTCATAGTCTGTCCCACCACATTTGTGGATTTTGTTCTTCCCCCGTTCATAAGCCCCATTTTATACATAGTATAAAGCAGCTTTCTGTGAGCTGGCTTGAAGCCGTCTATCTGTGGAATTGCCCTCGAAACTATTACACTCATGGCATAGGGCATATAATTAAGCTCAAGAGTATCTGTTATCGGCTGTGGCGTAAATCTGTCAGGTATTTCCGTTTTTGGAGTTTTTTTCTTGGCCATTGCTGCCTCCTTATGAAAGCTCTGTAAGGTCTATATATTTATGACCAAACATCTCAATATGTTCCTTCCTGCCCTTGAGGTCGTCACCCAGAAGCATATCAAAAACGTATGCAGTTTTCTTTACTTCCTCCGGACAAACCTGTATAAGCCGGCGTGTAGCGGGGTTCATGGTGGTCTGCCACATCATTTCCGGCTCGTTTTCACCCAGTCCCTTGGAGCGCTGTATGTGGTATTTGCCTTTGAGCCTTGAAAGTATATCCGCCTTTTCCTTTTCCGTATAGGCAAAATAAGTATTCTTGCCGCTTGTTATTTCGTAAAGAGGCGATTCGGCAATATATACACGCTTTTCGTTTATAAGGGTTGGCGTAAGGCGGTAAAGCATCGTAAGCACGAGAGTTCTTATCTGAAAACCGTCCACATCTGCATCGGTACATATTATAACCTTGCTCCATCTTAAATTGTTTATGTCAAAGGAGTTAAGGTCCTTATTGTGCTTTGAGCTTATTTCAACGCCACAGCCCAGAACCTTAAGCAAATCCGTTATTATGGGGCTTGCAAAAATCTTGTCATAGCTTGCCTTAAGACAGTTGAGGATTTTGCCCCTTATGGGCATTATACCCTGAAATTCGCTGTCCCTTCCCAGTGTAACAGAGCCGAGAGCCGAGTCGCCCTCCACAATATAAAGCTCCCGCCTTGATGTGTCCTTTGTGCGGCAGTTTACGAATTTTTCTACTCTGTTGTTCATATCAAGACTGCCGGTCAGTTTTTTCTTTATTGACAGCCTTGTTTTTTCCGCTGTTTCACGGCTCCTTTTGTTTACAATGATCTGAGCGGCTATTTTGTCCGCCTCCGCCTTGTTTTCAGTGAAGTAAATTTCAAGCTGTTCTTTCAGATAGGCAGTCATGGAATCCTGTATGAATTTATTCGTAATGGACTTCTTTGTCTGATTTTCATAGCTTGTGACAGTTGAAAATGAATTTATTATAATAATCAGACTGTCCTCTATGTCGGAAAACTGAATTTTCTTTTCGTCCTTTTTATATAGATTATTGTTTTTCAGATATTTGTCAATGCCGTATACAAAGGCAGAGCGCACCGCCTTGTCGGGAGAGCCGCCATGTTCAAGATAGCTGGAATTATGATAATATTCCATCAGATTAGTTTCATTTGAAAAACAAAAGGCCGCCTGATATTTAAGCCTGTATTCGGGCTTGTCCTCCCTGTCACGTCCTTTGGCTTCGGTTTCTAGAAATACAATATCCGTAAACGCCTTATCTCCGGCAAGCTCCCTTATATAATCCTTTATGCCCTCGTCATAGCAAAACTCCGTTGTTTCCCCGGTTTCTTCATAAGTAAATATAAACTTAAGTCCGGCGTTTACTATGCATTGCCTTTTGAGAACCTCCTTGAAATAATCCGACGTAAGGCTTATATCCGTAAAAACCTCAAGGTCGGGACGCCATTTTATGAAGCTGCCCGTATTCCTGCCCTTATAGGGAACCTTTGACAGACCGCCTATATTTTCGCCCTTTTCAAAATGAAGTGTATATTTAAAGCCGTCCCTCAGAATTTCAACGTCCATATATTCCGAGCTGTATTGTGTGGCGCAGAGCCCCAGACCGTTAAGCCCCAGACTGAATTCATAGCTTTCGCCTTCGTTGTTAAGATATTTTCCGCCTGCATAAAGCTCACAGAAAAGAAGCTCCCAATTGTATTTGTCCTCCTTGGAATTATAATCTACGGGTATGCCTCTTCCTCTGTCTCTTACGGAAACAGAGCCGTCTTTGTAAAGAACCGTTTCGATAATATCTCCGTAGCCCTCTCTTGCTTCGTCTATTGAATTTGAGAGAATTTCAAAGACAGAATGCTGACAGCCCTCTATTCCGTCAGAACCGAATATAACCCCCGGACGCAGCCTTACCCTGTCAGCGCCTTTAAGGGAGGTTATGCTTTCATTTCCGTATTCCTGTTTTCCGTTGTTTATCATAAATAGCTTCCTCCAATGATTCATTAATTAATAGATTAACCTATTTTTAAAGCTTTTTCAAGTATTTTTTTGTGAAGCGGCAGCATTTATAAGACTTTCTATAAGCTCTGCGCCGTAATATACCGTTTTTTCACAGCCGTCCTTACAGGCTGCCTTTATTTTAGAGCAGTCGGTTGAGCCCATCGCCTCCCTCCATTTGGCAAGCAGTCTGATCCTCAGACGTTTGGCAGTACATTCATCAAACATAAGTCCGAACACCATTATCCCCGCTGTCAGAACGCTGCAAAGAGAGCCTATTCCGAAGCCGCTTGATACTGCGCTGAGCATTCGGTAGCTGTTGTTGTCTATATTTATATTATAGAACTCACCTGCCGCTTTTATTATGCATTGCGAACAGTTGGAGCCGTCTTTGAAATATTTAAGGGCAATTTTGCCAAGCATATATAAGCCTCCCTTCCGGGCGAATAATTTGTCCTCTGTATATTCTATTAAAATTCATTGCTGCCGTTACTTAAAAAAGTGTAGACAGAAGGGTATTTTTTATTTAAAATAGAAGTTAAGAAATATGCGTGGGGTAATATATATGGACAAATATGAAATTCTGAAAAACACATTCGGACATTCCTCCTTCAGAAAGGGGCAGGAGGAAATAATTGACTGCATAATGGATGGCAGGGACGTTGTGGGAATAATGCCCACAGGCTCAGGAAAATCCATATGCTATCAGATTCCCGCAATAATGCTTAAGGGGATAACCCTCGTCATATCGCCCCTCATATCTCTTATGAGAGATCAGGTTATGGGGCTTGTGCAGATGGGCATACCTGCGGCATTTATAAACAGCTCCCTTACGCCCGGTCAGTACGCAAAGGCGCTTGGCAGAGCGGCGGCAGGAGCATATAAAATAATATATGTTGCTCCGGAAAGGCTTGAGTTGGAAGATTTTATGTATTTTGCCATGTGCAGCGATATAAGCCTTGTAACCGTTGACGAGGCTCACTGCGTTTCTATGTGGGGTCAGGATTTCAGACCAAGCTATCTGCGAATAGCAAGCTTTTTGTCAAGACTTGAAAAACGGCCTGTTACCGCAGCCTTTACCGCAACGGCAACAAGACGTGTCAAACAGGATATCATAAGTCTGCTGGGGCTTAAATCACCCCTGAAGGTAAATACAGGCTATAACAGGGAAAATCTGTATTTCGGCGTAAGAAAGCCCAAAAACAAATTCAATGAGCTTCTGGAAATAATAAACGAACACAAAGAGCAAAGCGGAATAGTATATTGTCTTACAAGAAAGACAGTTGATAAGCTGTACAGTGATTTGGGGGCTATGGGCTATAATGTCGCCAGATACCATGCAGGTCTTACGGATAAGGAAAGAAGAGAAAATCAGGACGATTTTATATATGACAGAAAAAACATTATAGTTGCCACAAATGCCTTCGGAATGGGCATAGACAAGTCAGATGTAAGATATATAGTCCACTACAATATGCCCTCGGACGTAGAAAGCTATTATCAGGAGGCAGGAAGAGCCGGACGTGACGGAGAAGCCTCCGACTGTATTCTGTTTTTCAGTCCGCAGGATATTGTAATAAATAAATTTCTCATAGAAAAAACGGAATCCGTAAGGGAAGCAGACAGGGAAACCAAAGCTGTTCTTGGTAAAAGAGAGCTTGAACGGCTCGCCATAATGGAGAAATACTGCCGTGAGAAAAACTGTCTGCGAAGATTTATATTGAACTATTTCGGCGAAGCCCTGAAGGACGACTGCGGCAACTGCTCCTCATGCAATACTGAATACAGCGAAAAGGAGATAACAGAAGAAGCGGCATCGGTCATAAGCTGTATAGACGAAACAGGCGAGAGATACGGCATTGCAGTCATACGCGATACTCTCAAGGGAAGTAAAAACGCTAAAATCAAAAAACTCGGTATGACGGAAAAGCATAACTACGGCTCTCTTGGCGGAAAGACCATAGATGAAATAAATGAAATTATAGACAGCCTGCTTGATAGGGGAATCATTTATCAGACTGAGGGCAGCTATCCTGTTTTAAGGCTCGGAGAAAGCGCAAGGCTTATTACGGGAGGACTTGAAAGAGTATTCATTAAAACAAAAAAGGATGAACCCGGTCTGCGGATAAATGAAGTGCAAAAGGACGATCCGACCGGTCCGTCGAAAGCCGGTGACGCTGTTGTTCCGCCTTCCGAACCGGAAGAAATAACAGAGACCGACACTTCGTATGAGGACGCCCTCTTCGACGAACTTAAAGTCCTGCGCAAAAAAATTGCGGATAAAGCAGGAGTTCCGCCGTATATCATATTTTCCGATAAGAGCATTTATGATATGTGCAGAAGACTGCCCGAAAATTCCGCAGAGTTTCTGAATGTTTCGGGAGTGGGAAAGGAAAAGCAGAAAAAATATTCCGATGTGTTCACAAATGCTATAAAAGACTTTCTTTCGAGAAATCCCGATGTGGTAAAAAGAACCCACATAATAGATGCCGATATTTTCAAGCTTATAGAAGAAAACCGAAACAGCATAAAAATATCGGAAGAACCCATAACCGTAAGCAGCTTTGCCGAAAACATATGCCTTCAGCTTAAAACGACCTCCGGCACAACCAAGCTAAGGGATCGTATTTTTGATACGCTTGACGAAAACAAGGTTATCGTCACATTCAGAAATGAGGACAATAAGCTTGTCAGGGATATAACAGCAGGCTCAGAGGAATACGGCGTAATTATGGCGGAAAGGCTGTCAGCAAAAGGAACCCGATATAAAAATATATATTTGACTCCGAGGGGTCAGAGGTTTATACTAAAGAATATCAAAATTACAGAATGAAAAAATTAAGACTTAGCCTATGCGGCTGCGGTCGCAGGGCGAGGGGGGCGAGTGGGAGCGGATACTCAGACGTGAGAGGCGGACCCGTCCGCCTCTCACGTCTGAGTATCCGCTCCCACTCGCCCCCTCGCCCCCGGCGGGTCGCCCTTTCAAACCGTCTTTGACGGTTGAAAGGGCGGCGCAACCTCAAAAAATAAAAAGGAAGATGAAAATGAAAATAGATTTGGAAGATACAATAGCCGCCATATCAACACCGATAGGCAGCGGCGGAATAGGTATAGTAAGGCTCAGCGGAGATAAGTCAGTGGAAATTCTTGATAAAATATTCCGGACAGCCTCCGGCAAAAAAGCAGCCGAGCTTGCTTCTCACACCATTACCTACGGCAAAATAATAAGTCATAAAAAAACGGTTGACGAGGTTCTTGTTTCGTTTATGAAGGCTCCTAAAACATATACCCGACAGGACGTTGTTGAAATAAACTGCCACGGCGGCGTGCAGGCAGTAAACAGTGTTCTGCGGGCGTGTCTTGATGCGGGAGCAAGACTTGCAGAACCGGGAGAATTTACAAAAAGAGCATTCCTTAACGGCAGAATAGACCTTCTTCAGGCTGAAGCGGTATCGGAAATAATTTCATCAAAAACAGAAAATGCAAAGCGCGCGGCACTCAGCAAGCTCGGCGGCAGACTTTCGGGAAAAATCAAAGAACTCAGAGAACAGATATTATCGGCGGAGGCTGCCGTTGAAGCCGCAATAGAATATCCCGAACACGATGATGAGATAGTCACAAGGCTTTCCGCAAGGCAGACGGCAGGAACAGTGCTTGAAGGAGTAAGAGAGCTTATTTCAAGGGCGGATTTCGGCAGAATAATACAGAATGGCATAAACTGTGTTATAATGGGCAGACCAAATGTCGGCAAAAGCTCCTTTCTGAATTATATTCTGGACGAGGAAAGGGCAATTGTCACAGACATTCCCGGCACGACAAGAGATGTGCTTTCGGAAAGCGTCAGCATAGAGGGCATTCCTCTTAATATAACCGATACGGCAGGTATAAGACAAACAGGAGATGTTATAGAAAAAATAGGTGTTGACAGGTCATTTGAATACGGTGAAAACGCCGACATAATATTTATGATGATTGACGGCTCCGAAAAGCTTACAGAGGACGATTTCAGAATACTTGACTTTATAAAGAACAGACGGGCAATAATCATAATAAACAAGAGCGACAAAAAATCCGAAGTTGAGCCGGAAGAGCTTGAAGCATATGCCGAAAAGGAAAATATAATAACCGTTTCCATAAAACAAAACCACTGTGTAGAGGATATATTCAGAAGGCTTAAGGCTATGTTTCTCGGAGGGGAAATTGAAATTGATGACAGCGCCTGCGTTATAGGCGAAAGAACACTGGAATCATTGAAAAAAGCTGAGATTTCTCTTATGAATGTTATAGATACGGTAGACAGCGGCTTCCCCGAAGATTTCATATCTATGGATTTTACCGATGCATATGCCGCACTGGGTGAAATAACCGGAGAAACCCTTGAGGAAGATGTTATAGATAAAATATTTTCCGAATTTTGTCTTGGAAAGTAGGTGGATTTATATGGAAAACAATTTTATTGCCGATGTATGCGATGTAGCCGTAATAGGCGCAGGTCATGCAGGCTGTGAAGCGGCTCTTGCAAGTGCAAGAACAGGACTTAAAACCATTCTTTTTGCTCTTAACCTTGACAGCATAGCCATGATGCCATGCAATCCTTCCATAGGAGGAACCTCAAAAGGTCATCTTGTAAGAGAAATAGACGCTCTCGGCGGAGAGATGGGAAAAAACATAGACAAAACCTATATACAAAACAGAATGCTCAATACAAGCAAAGGTCCGGCAGTATACTCCTTAAGAGCGCAGGCAGACAAAGCCCGATATCACAGAGAGATGAAAAGAACTCTTGAAAACACCGAAGGACTTGATATAAAACAAGGAGAAGTAACAGAAATACTCACAAATGAAAACGGTGTATGCGGTGTACGGCTTGAAAGCGGCAATATATATGAATGTCGGGCGGCAGTGCTGTGTACGGGCACATATCTTATGGCACGCTGTCTTTACGGAGATACCATAATCGAAAGCGGTCCCAACGGAATGAGAAATTCCACCAAGCTGAGTCTTTGTCTTGAAAAGCTTGGCATAAAGCTTCAGAGATTCAAAACCGGCACACCTGCGAGAGTAGACAAAAGAAGTCTTGATTTCTCTAAAATGGATATACAGTACGGAGATGAAAATATAACGCCATTTTCATTTGAAAACAGTCCCGAAGATATATACAGGGAACAAATTCCCTGTCACCTTACATACACAAATGCCGAAACCCATAGAATAATAATGGAAAATCTCCACCGCTCTCCTCTTTACGGCGGCGTAATAAAAGGCACAGGTCCCAGATATTGTCCGTCTATTGAGGACAAGGTTGTAAGGTTTGCAGATAAGGAAAGGCACCAGCTTTTTATAGAGCCTGAGGGGGAGGATACAAACGAAATGTACGTTCAGGGAATGTCCTCCTCTCTGCCAGCAGACGTTCAGCTTAAAATGTACCGCACAATTGCAGGCATGGAAAATGTAAAAATAATGAGAAATGCCTATGCAATAGAATATGACTGCCTTAAGGCAAACCAGCTCAGGCTTAGTCTGGAATTCAAAAATGTGAAGGGACTTTTTTCCGCCGGACAGTTTAACGGAACCTCAGGTTATGAAGAAGCGGCGGCACAGGGAATAGTGGCAGGCATAAATGCCGCAAAATATGTAAGGGGCGAAAAACCGCTTATTATACGCCGCTCCGAGGGATATATAGGCGTGCTTATAGACGATGTTGTAACAAAAACAAGCAAAGAGCCTTACAGAATGATGACCAGCAGAGCGGAGTACAGGCTGCTTCTCAGACAGGACAACGCCGATCTTCGCCTTACGGAATACGGATATGAAGCGGGGCTTATAAGCGAAGAAAGATATCAGCGTTTTCTGAAGAAGAAAGACGACATTGAAAATGAAATAAAAAGAATAAGCAAAATAACCTTTGCTCCCAAAAAAGAAGTAAATGATTTGCTCAGCCGTCTGGGGACAAGCACTCTTACAAATGGCGTAAAATATACAGATCTTATAAAACGTCCCGAAGTAACATATATGGATCTTGAAGAAATAGACCCCGAGCGTCCAAGTCTTTCTCCCGATGTTTGCGAGCAGGTCAATATACAGATAAAGTACGGAGATTATATCAAGCGCCAGATGGAACAGGTTGAGAAATTCAAAAGGCTTGAGGGCAGACTTATACCCGAAGATATTGATTATTCAAAGGTTCCGTCATTGAGAATAGAGGCAAGGCAGAAGCTTGAGGAAATCCGTCCCGTAAGC
This sequence comes from uncultured Clostridia bacterium, assembly GCA_947627855.1. Classification (GTDB taxonomy): domain Bacteria; phylum Bacillota; class Clostridia; order Lachnospirales; family CAG-274; genus JAJQCI01. The sequence continues at coordinate 68,670 of CANQXR010000001.1, read as the reverse complement.
ATAGGTCACGCAAGCCGTATTTCGGGAGTTTCGCCCGCAGATATAAATATGCTTCTTGTGTATCTTAACTGACCCATAAAGGGGCTGCTCCACCTTTCAAACCGTCAAAGACGGTTCTGAAAGGCGGACCAACGGGCGGGGCTGAGCGAGGCTGCGGAAACAGAGCGGGGGAGTGTGCGGACGCGTCCGCACACTCCACCGCTCTGTTTCCGCAGCCTCGCTCAGCCCCGTTCCAACCTTTCGTTTTTTGGCTACACACAGCACTATTTGCGATTTTTCAGGATATATTGTTCGCCAAACATAATATCATACTGCACAAGTCTCAGCTTATCAATTTCTTCCGAATTAAAATCCACGTCAAAATCCCTGTTTATTATGGGAACCTTATTCCTGATCGAGCTTATGTAATCAAAATAAGAGGAATGCTTTATTCCGGCTTCCTGTAATATATAAGAAGAAAGCTGATAAGGCGATATATATTCTTCCCCTGTGGATCCGCTTATCGGATAATTTGCAAATTCTATAATCGGAGTACAGTATTTTTTATAGGGGTCATCTATATATCCCGATGTCCTGAGTGCGCCCAAAGGCGGCAGATGATCGCCAAAGCAAATCAGCAGAGTTGGTTTATCCCTGGTTTCTATATATTTCACAAGCTCATAGACCATTCTGCTTGAATCATAGGCACATCGGCTGTATTGAAGAAGTTCTTTTTTGTTTCCCTCTGAAATTCCTTCTCCCTCCGCTGTGAAATTAATATCGTTTTTACCGAACTTATTTACATAAGGGCAGTGGGATTCAAAGGTAATTGCGAATATGAATTCAGAGCCTTTCCCATTATCCAGAATTTCCTCAATTTTATCCCTCACCTTAAAATCCTTTGTCATTTCATCATTTGTCATATCGTTTTCCGAAACATCAAAATCATTTATTGTAAGGAATTTGTCAAATTCAAGCTCTTTATACGCTTTATCTCTGCCATAGAAGCTTGCTGTTGACGGATGGACAGCCGTTGTGGAATAGCCGTTGTTTTTAAATTCCTTTACTATGGAGGAAACCTTTTTTTCATCACTCTGCATATATACATCATAGGGTATTACCCCATCAGGGAATAACGATATGGGAATGCCAGTCAGCAATTCAAACTCAGTCGCCGCCGTTCCTCCTCCGTATTTCGGAGCTATCATATTGCCCACAGTATATTTTCTCGCATACTTTGTTACATCATCGGAAAGCCCAAGCTCCCCGGCTTTGCCAACGTCAAAATATGATTCAAGAAGCACGACAACCACATCGGGTTTTACGTCCGTTACAGAAGAACCGACAGCGTCAAACTCGTCCCTTAAAGCCAACATTCTTTCCTCGCTGTAATCATCGGGTGCTTTGGGGAAAACATTCATATAGTCCTTTATGTTAAGATAATTGAATACAGCAAAACCCTCTGCAGGTATCCTTTCACGATCAGGGCTATACAAATCATCACTTTTCACCATAAAACAGTTTACGGCAAAAATGCACAGAAATAAAATAGACGTGAAAATCATAGGCTTGGGTATAAAAGCCTTTAAAACAGCCCTTCGGAATTTAAAAAGCAGAAAAACAATTACAGCCGCCGCAAATGTACAAAGGGCAATATGCCACGGCATTATAAAACGCCCGCTTATTCCTATAAGCTCTGATATGAGTATAAAATCCCCCGGCTTCAGAACGGAATTGTGGTATATAAGCTTTATCAGATTTCCGCAGACAATAAGAATTGTTATAAACCCCATAACGATAGTGCCAAGCCCCTCGCCCAGAAAATAAACGACAAACAGGGTGAAGCAAAGCAAAAATATAAGGTTATATACAAAAATATGAATATCCATTTTCAGCTCGCCCATAAAAAGGAAGTGGGAAATAAGCCCATCCATAAGGGCAAGCACCGTAAAAGAATATATAAGACATATTATAAAAATCTTTATCCTTCTAATCATCGAAAAACATCTCGCATAACAGTTTAAGCTCCTTAGAGTTGCCTTCTATATTTTCATTCCCGAAAATCGCTGAAATAACAGCAGCGCCGTTAATTCCCAAGCCTTTAAGAGCTTCTATGTTGTATTTGTTTATGCCGCCTATCGCTATAATCGGCAAGCTGACGGCATTTCTTATTATACTGTACATTTCATGGGGAATACAGGCGGCGTCCTTTTTTGAATCCGTACCGAATGCAGCCCCAACTCCTATATAATCCGCACCGTTTTTTTCGGCATAGACAGCCTGCTCCGCCGTCTTTGCGGAAACACCTATTATTTTATCATTCCCAAGAATGCGTCTTGCCGAAATTATATCCATATCATTCTGCCCTATATGCACCCCATCCGCTCCGACTTCGGCACAAAGCTCTGGATCGTCATTTATTATAAGAGGAATGTTGTATTCCCTTGTAACCTCCAATACCTCTTTTGCAAGCTTCCGAAGCTCCTCTCCCGATGCGTTTTTTTCTCTGAGCTGAATCATATCCGCCCCTCCGAGAATTGCCTCTCTGACTGCTTCCCCAAGGCTCTTGTTTTTCAGCAGTCCGCTGTCGGTAATGGCATAGAGTTTTATGTTTTTTAAATCGTTTTTCACCGATATTCACCCTCTTTTTTGTTAAAATAATTATATATCACCAAAAGTATTTTGTAAAGTATGATTTTGCATTATAAAAACGTAAATCTGCCACATATTTTTCGGGGAACCGACCACGTTCCGGGGCATCGGGGGCAGGCAGGCACGGGGGAAGCAAAGGAGTGCGGGATATCCCGCACTCCTTTGCTTCCCCCGTGCCTGCCTGCCCCCGATGCCCCGGAACGTGGTCGGTTCCCCGAAAAATATGTGGCAGATTTACGTTTTTATAATGCAAAATCATACTTTACAAAATACTTTTGGTGATATATAATTATTTTAACAAAAAAGAGGGTGAATATCGGTGAAAAACGATTTAAAAAACATAAAACTCTATGCCATTACCGACAGCGGACTGCTGAAAAACAAGAGCCTTGGGGAAGCAGTCAGAGAGGCAATTCTCGGAGGGGCGGATATGATTCAGCTCAGAGAAAAAAACGCATCGGGAGAGGAGCTTCGGAAGCTTGCAAAAGAGGTATTGGAGGTTACAAGGGAATACAACATTCCTCTTATAATAAATGACGATCCAGAGCTTTGTGCCGAAGTCGGAGCGGATGGGGTGCATATAGGGCAGAATGATATGGATATAATTTCGGCAAGACGCATTCTTGGGAATGATAAAATAATAGGTGTTTCCGCAAAGACGGCGGAGCAGGCTGTCTATGCCGAAAAAAACGGTGCGGATTATATAGGAGTTGGGGCTGCATTCGGTACGGATTCAAAAAAGGACGCCGCCTGTATTCCCCATGAAATGTACAGTATAATAAGAAATGCCGTCAGCTTGCCGATTATAGCGATAGGCGGCATAAACAAATACAACATAGAAGCTCTTAAAGGCTTGGGAATTAACGGCGCTGCTGTTATTTCAGCGATTTTCGGGAATGAAAATATAGAAGGCAACTCTAAGGAGCTTAAACTGTTATGCGAGATGTTTTTCGATGATTAGAAGGATAAAGATTTTTATAATATGTCTTATATATTCTTTTACGGTGCTTGCCCTTATGGATGGGCTTATTTCCCACTTCCTTTTTATGGGCGAGCTGAAAATGGATATTCATATTTTTGTATATAACCTTATATTTTTGCTTTGCTTCACCCTGTTTGTCGTTTATTTTCTGGGCGAGGGGCTTGGCACTATCGTTATGGGGTTTATAACAATTCTTATTGTCTGCGGAAATCTGATAAAGCTTATATACCACAATTCCGTTCTGAAGCCGGGGGATTTTATACTCATATCAGAGCTTATAGGAATAAGCGGGCGTTTTATAATGCCGTGGCATATTGCCCTTTGTACATTTGCGGCGGCTGTAATTGTTTTTCTGCTTTTTAAATTCCGAAGGGCTGTTTTAAAGGCTTTTATACCCAAGCCTATGATTTTCACGTCTATTTTATTTCTGTGCATTTTTGCCGTAAACTGTTTTATGGTGAAAAGTGATGATTTGTATAGCCCTGATCGTGAAAGGATACCTGCAGAGGGTTTTGCTGTATTCAATTATCTTAACATAAAGGACTATATGAATGTTTTCCCCAAAGCACCCGATGATTACAGCGAGGAAAGAATGTTGGCTTTAAGGGACGAGTTTGACGCTGTCGGTTCTTCTGTAACGGACGTAAAACCCGATGTGGTTGTCGTGCTTCTTGAATCATATTTTGACGTTGGCAAAGCCGGGGAGCTTGGGCTTTCCGATGATGTAACAAAGTATGCGAGAAAATATACTGTGGGCAATATGATAGCTCCGAAATACGGAGGAGGAACGGCGGCGACTGAGTTTGAATTGCTGACTGGCATTCCCATATCGTTATTCCCTGATGGGGTAATACCCTATGATGTATATATGCAGAGTGATGAAAAAAAGGTTTCCTCCATAGTAAAGGAATTTAAAAACAACGGCTATTCCACAACGGCTGTCCATCCGTCAACAGCAAGCTTCTATGGCAGAGATAAAGCGTATAAAGAGCTTGAATTTGACAAATTCCTTACAATAAATGATTTTGATGTTTCGGAAAACGATATGACAAATGATGAAATGACAAAGGATTTTAAGGTGAGGGATAAAATTGAGGAAATTCTGGATAATGGGAAAGGCTCTGAATTCATATTCGCAATTACCTTTGAATCCCACTGCCCTTATGTAAATAAGTTCGGTAAAAACGATATTAATTTCACAGCGGAGGGAGAAGGAATTTCAGAGGGAAACAAAAAAGAACTTCTTCAATACAGCCGATGTGCCTATGATTCAAGCAGAATGGTCTATGAGCTTGTGAAATATATAGAAACCAGGGATAAACCAACTCTGCTGATTTGCTTTGGCGATCATCTGCCGCCTTTGGGCGCACTCAGGACATCGGGATATATAGATGACCCCTATAAAAAATACTGTACTCCGATTATAGAATTTGCAAATTATCCGATAAGCGGATCCACAGGGGAAGAATATATATCGCCTTATCAGCTTTCTTCTTATATATTACAGGAAGCCGGAATAAAGCATTCCTCTTATTTTGATTACATAAGCTCGATCAGGAATAAGGTTCCCATAATAAACAGGGATTTTGACGTGGATTTTAATTCGGAAGAAATTGATAAGCTGAGACTTGTGCAGTATGATATTATGTTTGGCGAACAATATATCCTGAAAAATCGCAAATAGTGCTGTGTGTAGCCAAAAAACGAAAGGTTGGAACGGGGCTGAGCGAGGCTGCGGAAACAGAGCGGTGGAGTGTGCGGACGCGTCCGCACACTCCCCCGCTCTGTTTCCGCAGCCTCGCTCAGCCCCGCCCGTTGGTCCGCCTTTCAGAACCGTCTTTGACGGTTTGAAAGGTGGAGCAGCCCCTTTATGGGTCAGTTAAGATACACAAGAAGCATATTTATATCTGCGGGCGAAACTCCCGAAATACGGCTTGCGTGACCTATGCTTACGGGACGGATTTCCTCAAGCTTCTGCCTTGCCTCTATTCTCAATGACGGAACCTTTGAATAATCAATATCTTCGGGTATAAGTCTGCCCTCAAGCCTTTTGAATTTCTCAACCTGTTCCATCTGGCGCTTGATATAATCTCCGTACTTTATCTGTATATTGACCTGCTCGCAAACATCGGGAGAAAGACTTGGACGCTCGGGGTCTATTTCTTCAAGATCCATATATGTTACTTCGGGACGTTTTATAAGATCTGTATATTTTACGCCATTTGTAAGAGTGCTTGTCCCCAGACGGCTGAGCAAATCATTTACTTCTTTTTTGGGAGCAAAGGTTATTTTGCTTATTCTTTTTATTTCATTTTCAATGTCGTCTTTCTTCTTCAGAAAACGCTGATATCTTTCTTCGCTTATAAGCCCCGCTTCATATCCGTATTCCGTAAGGCGAAGATCGGCGTTGTCCTGTCTGAGAAGCAGCCTGTACTCCGCTCTGCTGGTCATCATTCTGTAAGGCTCTTTGCTTGTTTTTGTTACAACATCGTCTATAAGCACGCCTATATATCCCTCGGAGCGGCGTATAATAAGCGGTTTTTCGCCCCTTACATATTTTGCGGCATTTATGCCTGCCACTATTCCCTGTGCCGCCGCTTCTTCATAACCTGAGGTTCCGTTAAACTGTCCGGCGGAAAAAAGTCCCTTCACATTTTTGAATTCCAGACTAAGCCTGAGCTGGTTTGCCTTAAGGCAGTCATATTCTATTGCATAGGCATTTCTCATTATTTTTACATTTTCCATGCCTGCAATTGTGCGGTACATTTTAAGCTGAACGTCTGCTGGCAGAGAGGAGGACATTCCCTGAACGTACATTTCGTTTGTATCCTCCCCCTCAGGCTCTATAAAAAGCTGGTGCCTTTCCTTATCTGCAAACCTTACAACCTTGTCCTCAATAGACGGACAATATCTGGGACCTGTGCCTTTTATTACGCCGCCGTAAAGAGGAGAGCGGTGGAGATTTTCCATTATTATTCTATGGGTTTCGGCATTTGTGTATGTAAGGTGACAGGGAATTTGTTCCCTGTATATATCTTCGGGACTGTTTTCAAATGAAAATGGCGTTATATTTTCATCTCCGTACTGTATATCCATTTTAGAGAAATCAAGACTTCTTTTGTCTACTCTCGCAGGTGTGCCGGTTTTGAATCTCTGAAGCTTTATGCCAAGCTTTTCAAGACAAAGACTCAGCTTGGTGGAATTTCTCATTCCGTTGGGACCGCTTTCGATTATGGTATCTCCGTAAAGACAGCGTGCCATAAGATATGTGCCCGTACACAGCACTGCCGCCCGACATTCATATATATTGCCGCTTTCAAGCCGTACACCGCATACACCGTTTTCATTTGTGAGTATTTCTGTTACTTCTCCTTGTTTTATATCAAGTCCTTCGGTGTTTTCAAGAGTTCTTTTCATCTCTCTGTGATATCGGGCTTTGTCTGCCTGCGCTCTTAAGGAGTATACTGCCGGACCTTTGCTTGTATTGAGCATTCTGTTTTGTATATAGGTTTTGTCTATGTTTTTTCCCATCTCTCCGCCGAGAGCGTCTATTTCTCTTACAAGATGACCTTTTGAGGTTCCTCCTATGGAAGGATTGCATGGCATCATGGCTATGCTGTCAAGGTTAAGAGCAAAAAGAATGGTTTTAAGTCCTGTTCTTGCACTTGCAAGAGCCGCTTCACAGCCTGCATGACCTGCGCCTATTACGGCTACATCGCATACATCGGCAATAAAATTGTTTTCCATATAAATCCACCTACTTTCCAAGACAAAATTCGGAAAATATTTTATCTATAACATCTTCCTCAAGGGTTTCTCCGGTTATTTCACCCAGTGCGGCATATGCATCGGTAAAATCCATAGATATGAAATCTTCGGGGAAGCCGCTGTCTACCGTATCTATAACATTCATAAGAGAAATCTCAGCTTTTTTCAATGATTCCAGTGTTCTTTCGCCTATAACGCAGGCGCTGTCATCAATTTCAATTTCCCCTCCGAGAAACATAGCCTTAAGCCTTCTGAATATATCCTCTACACAGTGGTTTTGTTTTATGGAAACGGTTATTATATTTTCCTTTTCGGCATATGCTTCAAGCTCTTCCGGCTCAACTTCGGATTTTTTGTCGCTCTTGTTTATTATGATTATTGCCCGTCTGTTCTTTATAAAGTCAAGTATTCTGAAATCGTCCTCTGTAAGCTTTTCGGAGCCGTCAATCATCATAAATATTATGTCGGCGTTTTCACCGTATTCAAATGACCTGTCAACACCTATTTTTTCTATAACATCTCCTGTTTGTCTTATACCTGCCGTATCGGTTATATTAAGAGGAATGCCCTCTATGCTGACGCTTTCCGAAAGCACATCTCTTGTCGTGCCGGGAATGTCTGTGACAATTGCCCTTTCCTCGTCCAGAATATAATTCAGAAAGGAGCTTTTGCCGACATTTGGTCTGCCCATTATAACACAGTTTATGCCATTCTGTATTATTCTGCCGAAATCCGCCCTTGAAATAAGCTCTCTTACTCCTTCAAGCACTGTTCCTGCCGTCTGCCTTGCGGAAAGCCTTGTGACTATCTCATCATCGTGTTCGGGATATTCTATTGCGGCTTCAACGGCAGCCTCCGCCGATAATATCTGTTCTCTGAGTTCTTTGATTTTTCCCGAAAGTCTGCCGCCGAGCTTGCTGAGTGCCGCGCGCTTTGCATTTTCTGTTTTTGATGAAATTATTTCCGATACCGCTTCAGCCTGAAGAAGGTCTATTCTGCCGTTAAGGAATGCTCTTTTTGTAAATTCTCCCGGTTCTGCAAGTCTTGCTCCCGCATCAAGACACGCCCGCAGAACACTGTTTACTGCCTGCACGCCGCCGTGGCAGTTTATTTCAACAACGTCCTGTCGGGTATATGTTTTAGGAGCCTTCATAAACGAAACAAGAACCTCGTCAACCGTTTTTTTATGACTTATTATTTTGCCGTAGGTAATGGTGTGAGAAGCAAGCTCGGCTGCTTTTTTGCCGGAGGCTGTCCGGAATATTTTATCAAGAATTTCCACTGACTTATCTCCGCTGAGCCTTACTATACCTATTCCGCCGCTGCCTATCGGTGTTGATATGGCGGCTATTGTATCTTCCAAATCTATTTTCATTTTCATCTTCCTTTTTATTTTTTGAGGTTGCGCCGCCCTTTCAACCGTCAAAGACGGTTTGAAAGGGCGACCCGCCGGGGGCGAGGGGGCGAGTGGGAGCGGATACTCAGACGTGAGAGGCGGACGGGTCCGCCTCTCACGTCTGAGTATCCGCTCCCACTCGCCCCCCTCGCCCTGCGACCGCAGCCGCATAGGCTAAGTCTTAATTTTTTCATTCTGTAATTTTGATATTCTTTAGTATAAACCTCTGACCCCTCGGAGTCAAATATATATTTTTATATCGGGTTCCTTTTGCTGACAGCCTTTCCGCCATAATTACGCCGTATTCCTCTGAGCCTGCTGTTATATCCCTGACAAGCTTATTGTCCTCATTTCTGAATGTGACGATAACCTTGTTTTCGTCAAGCGTATCAAAAATACGATCCCTTAGCTTGGTTGTGCCGGAGGTCGTTTTAAGCTGAAGGCATATGTTTTCGGCAAAGCTGCTTACGGTTATGGGTTCTTCCGATATTTTTATGCTGTTTCGGTTTTCTTCTATAAGCTTGAAAATATCGGCATCTATTATGTGGGTTCTTTTTACCACATCGGGATTTCTCGAAAGAAAGTCTTTTATAGCATTTGTGAACACATCGGAATATTTTTTCTGCTTTTCCTTTCCCACTCCCGAAACATTCAGAAACTCTGCGGAATTTTCGGGCAGTCTTCTGCACATATCATAAATGCTCTTATCGGAAAATATGATATACGGCGGAACTCCTGCTTTATCCGCAATTTTTTTGCGCAGGACTTTAAGTTCGTCGAAGAGGGCGTCCTCATACGAAGTGTCGGTCTCTGTTATTTCTTCCGGTTCGGAAGGCGGAACAACAGCGTCACCGGCTTTCGACGGACCGGTCGGATCGTCCTTTTGCACTTCATTTATCCGCAGACCGGGTTCATCCTTTTTTGTTTTAATGAATACTCTTTCAAGTCCTCCCGTAATAAGCCTTGCGCTTTCTCCGAGCCTTAAAACAGGATAGCTGCCCTCAGTCTGATAAATGATTCCCCTATCAAGCAGGCTGTCTATAATTTCATTTATTTCATCTATGGTCTTTCCGCCAAGAGAGCCGTAGTTATGCTTTTCCGTCATACCGAGTTTTTTGATTTTAGCGTTTTTACTTCCCTTGAGAGTATCGCGTATGACTGCAATGCCGTATCTCTCGCCTGTTTCGTCTATACAGCTTATGACCGATGCCGCTTCTTCTGTTATCTCCTTTTCGCTGTATTCAGTATTGCATGAGGAGCAGTTGCCGCAGTCGTCCTTCAGGGCTTCGCCGAAATAGTTCAATATAAATCTTCGCAGACAGTTTTTCTCACGGCAGTATTTCTCCATTATGGCGAGCCGTTCAAGCTCTCTTTTACCAAGAACAGCTTTGGTTTCCCTGTCTGCTTCCCTTACGGATTCCGTTTTTTCTATGAGAAATTTATTTATTACAATATCCTGCGGACTGAAAAACAGAATACAGTCGGAGGCTTCTCCGTCACGTCCGGCTCTTCCTGCCTCCTGATAATAGCTTTCTACGTCCGAGGGCATATTGTAGTGGACTATATATCTTACATCTGACTTGTCTATGCCCATTCCGAAGGCATTTGTGGCAACTATAATGTTTTTTCTGTCATATATAAAATCGTCCTGATTTTCTCTTCTTTCCTTATCCGTAAGACCTGCATGGTATCTGGCGACATTATAGCCCATAGCCCCCAAATCACTGTACAGCTTATCAACTGTCTTTCTTGTAAGACAATATACTATTCCGCTTTGCTCTTTGTGTTCGTTTATTATTTCCAGAAGCTCATTGAATTTGTTTTTGGGCTTTCTTACGCCGAAATACAGATTTTCCCTGTTATAGCCTGTATTTACCTTCAGGGGTGATTTAAGCCCCAGCAGACTTATGATATCCTGTTTGACACGTCTTGTTGCCGTTGCGGTAAAGGCTGCGGTAACAGGCCGTTTTTCAAGTCTTGACAAAAAGCTTGCTATTCGCAGATAGCTTGGTCTGAAATCCTGACCCCACATAGAAACGCAGTGAGCCTCGTCAACGGTTACAAGGCTTATATCGCTGCACATGGCAAAATACATAAAATCTTCCAACTCAAGCCTTTCCGGAGCAACATATATTATTTTATATGCTCCTGCCGCCGCTCTGCCAAGCGCCTTTGCGTACTGACCGGGCGTAAGGGAGCTGTTTATAAATGCCGCAGGTATGCCCATCTGCACAAGCCCCATAACCTGATCTCTCATAAGAGATATGAGGGGCGATATGACGAGGGTTATCCCCTTAAGCATTATTGCGGGAATCTGATAGCATATGGATTTTCCTGAGCCTGTGGGCATTATTCCCACAACGTCCCTGCCATCCATTATGCAGTCAATTATTTCCTCCTGCCCCTTTCTGAAGGAGGAATGTCCGAATGTGTTTTTCAGAATTTCATATTTGTCCATATATATTACCCCACGCATATTTCTTAACTTCTATTTTAAATAAAAAATACCCTTCTGTCTACACTTTTTTAAGTAACGGCAGCAATGAATTTTAATAGAATATACAGAGGACAAATTATTCGCCCGGAAGGGAGGCTTATATATGCTTGGCAAAATTGCCCTTAAATATTTCAAAGACGGCTCCAACTGTTCGCAATGCATAATAAAAGCGGCAGGTGAGTTCTATAATATAAATATAGACAACAACAGCTACCGAATGCTCAGCGCAGTATCAAGCGGCTTCGGAATAGGCTCTCTTTGCAGCGTTCTGACAGCGGGGATAATGGTGTTCGGACTTATGTTTGATGAATGTACTGCCAAACGTCTGAGGATCAGACTGCTTGCCAAATGGAGGGAGGCGATGGGCTCAACCGACTGCTCTAAAATAAAGGCAGCCTGTAAGGACGGCTGTGAAAAAACGGTATATTACGGCGCAGAGCTTATAGAAAGTCTTATAAATGCTGCCGCTTCACAAAAAAATACTTGAAAAAGCTTTAAAAATAGGTTAATCTATTAATTAATGAATCATTGGAGGAAGCTATTTATGATAAACAACGGAAAACAGGAATACGGAAATGAAAGCATAACCTCCCTTAAAGGCGCTGACAGGGTAAGGCTGCGTCCGGGGGTTATATTCGGTTCTGACGGAATAGAGGGCTGTCAGCATTCTGTCTTTGAAATTCTCTCAAATTCAATAGACGAAGCAAGAGAGGGCTACGGAGATATTATCGAAACGGTTCTTTACAAAGACGGCTCTGTTTCCGTAAGAGACAGAGGAAGAGGCATACCCGTAGATTATAATTCCAAGGAGGACAAATACAATTGGGAGCTTCTTTTCTGTGAGCTTTATGCAGGCGGAAAATATCTTAACAACGAAGGCGAAAGCTATGAATTCAGTCTGGGGCTTAACGGTCTGGGGCTCTGCGCCACACAATACAGCTCGGAATATATGGACGTTGAAATTCTGAGGGACGGCTTTAAATATACACTTCATTTTGAAAAGGGCGAAAATATAGGCGGTCTGTCAAAGGTTCCCTATAAGGGCAGGAATACGGGCAGCTTCATAAAATGGCGTCCCGACCTTGAGGTTTTTACGGATATAAGCCTTACGTCGGATTATTTCAAGGAGGTTCTCAAAAGGCAATGCATAGTAAACGCCGGACTTAAGTTTATATTTACTTATGAAGAAACCGGGGAAACAACGGAGTTTTGCTATGACGAGGGCATAAAGGATTATATAAGGGAGCTTGCCGGAGATAAGGCGTTTACGGATATTGTATTTCTAGAAACCGAAGCCAAAGGACGTGACAGGGAGGACAAGCCCGAATACAGGCTTAAATATCAGGCGGCCTTTTGTTTTTCAAATGAAACTAATCTGATGGAATATTATCATAATTCCAGCTATCTTGAACATGGCGGCTCTCCCGACAAGGCGGTGCGCTCTGCCTTTGTATACGGCATTGACAAATATCTGAAAAACAATAATCTATATAAAAAGGACGAAAAGAAAATTCAGTTTTCCGACATAGAGGACAGTCTGATTATTATAATAAATTCATTTTCAACTGTCACAAGCTATGAAAATCAGACAAAGAAGTCCATTACGAATAAATTCATACAGGATTCCATGACTGCCTATCTGAAAGAACAGCTTGAAATTTACTTCACTGAAAACAAGGCGGAGGCGGACAAAATAGCCGCTCAGATCATTGTAAACAAAAGGAGCCGTGAAACAGCGGAAAAAACAAGGCTGTCAATAAAGAAAAAACTGACCGGCAGTCTTGATATGAACAACAGAGTAGAAAAATTCGTAAACTGCCGCACAAAGGACACATCAAGGCGGGAGCTTTATATTGTGGAGGGCGACTCGGCTCTCGGCTCTGTTACACTGGGAAGGGACAGCGAATTTCAGGGTATAATGCCCATAAGGGGCAAAATCCTCAACTGTCTTAAGGCAAGCTATGACAAGATTTTTGCAAGCCCCATAATAACGGATTTGCTTAAGGTTCTGGGCTGTGGCGTTGAAATAAGCTCAAAGCACAATAAGGACCTTAACTCCTTTGACATAAACAATTTAAGATGGAGCAAGGTTATAATATGTACCGATGCAGATGTGGACGGTTTTCAGATAAGAACTCTCGTGCTTACGATGCTTTACCGCCTTACGCCAACCCTTATAAACGAAAAGCGTGTATATATTGCCGAATCGCCTCTTTACGAAATAACAAGCGGCAAGAATACTTATTTTGCCTATACGGAAAAGGAAAAGGCGGATATACTTTCAAGGCTCAAAGGCAAATACCACATACAGCGCTCCAAGGGACTGGGTGAAAACGAGCCGGAAATGATGTGGCAGACCACCATGAACCCCGCTACACGCCGGCTTATACAGGTTTGTCCGGAGGAAGTAAAGAAAACTGCATACGTTTTTGATATGCTTCTGGGTGACGACCTCAAGGGCAGGAAGGAACATATTGAGATGTTTGGTCATAAATATATAGACCTTACAGAGCTTTCATAAGGAGGCAGCAATGGCCAAGAAAAAAACTCCAAAAACGGAAATACCTGACAGATTTACGCCACAGCCGATAACAGATACTCTTGAGCTTAATTATATGCCCTATGCCATGAGTGTAATAGTTTCGAGGGCAATTCCACAGATAGACGGCTTCAAGCCAGCTCACAGAAAGCTGCTTTATACTATGTATAAAATGGGGCTTATGAACGGGGGAAGAACAAAATCCACAAATGTGGTGGGACAGACTATGAAGCTCAATCCCCATGGCGACCAGACCATATATGAAACCATGGTACGTCTGACGAGGGGAAACGATGCGCTTCTTCACCCGTTTATAGACTCAAAGGGCAACTTCGGCAAGCAGTATTCAAGGGATATGGCATTTGCCGCATCGAGGTATACGGAGGTCAAGCTTGACGCTTTCTGTCAGACCATATTTAAGGATATAGATAAAAACACAGTAGAGTTTACGGACAATTTTGACGGAACAATGCAGGAGCCTGTCCTTTTTCCGACAGCGTTTCCCAATGTGCTTGTTACGCCGAATCAGGGCATAGCCGTAAGTATGGCGTCAAATATATGCAGCTTCAATCTTCGTGAAATATGTCAGGGAACCATAGCCTATATTAAAAATAACGATGCGGATATTTCCGAATATATAAAAGCCCCCGATTTTTCGACAGGCGGCGAGCTTATATACAACAAAAAGGAAATTGAGCAGATTTACGAAACAGGCAGAGGAAGCTTTAAGGTAAGGGCAAAATACAGATATGACAAAAAGCAGTCCCTTATAGAGATATATGAGATTCCGTATTCCACGAATATAGAATCCATTATAGACAAGGTTATACAGCTTGTAAAGACGAATAAGATAAAAGAAATCAACGATATAAGAAACGAAACGGACCTCAACGGACTTAAAATTGCCATTGATATAAAGAGAAGTGCCGACCCTGTTCATCTTATGGACAAGCTTTTTAAGCTTACGCCATTATGCGACAGCTTCAGCTGTAATTTCAATGTATTGGTGGACGGAACTCCGAGAGTTATGGGAATAAAGGATATTCTTAAGGAGTGGACGGCGTTCAGGGCAGACTGCATTAAAAAAAGAACGGCTTTTGAGCTTGAAAAGAAAAAAGAACAATATCATCTTCTGTCGGGGCTTGAAAGAATACTTCTTGATATAGACCTTGCAATAGCCATTATAAGGGAAACGGAAACGGAGGATATGGTTATTCCGAATCTTATGGAGGGCTTCAACATTGACGAGGCGCAGGCTGAATTCATAGCTGAAATAAAGCTCAGAAATCTTAATAAGGAATATCTGCTCAACAAAATCAGAAACAGGGAACAGCTTGAAAGGGATATCGCCGAGCTTCAGGGCATACTTTCAAGCGAAACAAAGGTGAAGAATATAATATGCAGGGACCTCAGAGAAATTGATAAGAAATTCGGCAGGGACAGAAAAACGGATATAATATATGCTGAAGATGTGAATGTTATTGATGAGGACGAGCTTATAAAGGATTATCCCATAAGCCTGTTCCTTACGGCAGGAAATTATTTCAAGAAAATAACACTTGCTTCTCTCCGTATGTCGGGAGAGCATAAGCTCAAAGAGGATGACAGAATAATACAGACGCTGGAAACCACCAACCGCGCGGAGCTTCTTATGTTTTCAAGCAAGCAGAATGTTTTCAAGGTCAAGGCATACGAGCTGGAGGAATGCAAGACAAATTCAATGGGACAATATCTGAATAATGTTCTGCCCCTTGAAAATGACGAAACAATTCTTTTTATGCTTGCCACCACCGATTATTCCGGAGAAATAATATTTGCCTTTGAAAATGGCAAGGCGGCAAGGGTGAGTGTGGAAAGCTATAAAACAAAGCTCAACCGCAAAAAGATGATAAATGCATTTTCCGCTGCATCGGTACTTGTGGGAGCAGTCCATATAAACGGCAGGGAGGACATTGCTTTTATAAGAGATGACAAAAAAGCAATGCTCATAGACTCTGAGCTTATATCCCTGAAAACCACAAGAACCTCCCAAGGCATACAGGTGTTCACGCTTAAAAAGAATTCCCGCCTTTCAAAAATTCTGAAAGCCGAGGATTTCGCTGTAAATAAAAAGGCTGCATACAGACGTAATAAGCTTCCGTCTACGGGAGTATCCCCAAAGGAGAATGACAAATTCTTTTTTGAAAATTGCGGCTTTTAAAAGCAGAAAAACCGACCGATTGCAGCAGGGGCAGCGGCGGGCGGGGGACAAGGGGAAAAGAAAAGGACGGACTTGTCCGTCCTTTTCTTTTCCCCTTGTCCCCCGCCCGCCGCTGCCCCGCCGCCCCGCCCGACCAAGCCAAAGACAAAACGCCGCAGGCGTTTTGTCTTTGGCTTGGTCGGGCGGGGCGGCGGGGCGCAAACCTTAAATAAAGAGGTCTGCCGCAAAAAAAACAGGCAGACCTTTTTATTATTCTTCCGATTCAAATAAAAGCTTGGGATCCTCCGGTTCGTCATTATGAGTAATATAGAATTCAAGATGAGGACCCAGAGCGGAGCCGAATACGGTTGGCTCACCTACATAGGCGATCACATCTCCCGCATTTACTATGTCACCTACAGCCGCTGCGATATTCTCGCCAAGCTGACTGTATGTAGACATCCAGCCGTTTCCGTGATCAATTAAAATATAATGCCCGTCCGTTTCGTTGAAGCCTGTGTCATACACTACACCGTCGGCGGCTGCAACGACCGTAATGCCGGCGTCTGCGGCAATGCAAATGCTGTCGTTGGTTCTGTACTGGTCAAGAGTAGGGTCATAAACAGCCATATCCGGACTGAAATCCATCACAATTCTGCCGTCGATAGGCATAAGCATATCCTGCGTATTTTCATCGAATGAAAAAAGATTGTCAGCCGATGCTGTTTTTGAGGGCTGCTCCTCAGTTTGGGCAGGCGCAGGGGCTGCGTTTTCGGGCTTCTTTGCTTCCTGAGAAACTTTGGAGGAAGTTTCCGCCTTTTCCGATGCGTTTTCATTCTGCTCGTCAACATAGCTTCTGTCCCTCGAAAGGCTTACGGGTCTGTCATGAGGCTCGTCCGCTTCGTACTCGTCAGCAATTTCTCCTTCCCCTCTGCTGCTTATATTCAGACTGTCATAAAATGCAACGCCCGCCGCCAGAATGACGACAAGAGCTATGCAGGAATATACCGCCGCCGCATAGCCGTTTTCCTTTAAAAATTGTTTAAGCTTGTCTTTCACTAAAAAACACCTCCGTACAGGTATTATTGACTGAGATGTTGTTTAATATTCATTTTTGATTTTAAAAAAATAAAGGGCTGTTTTCAAGACAGCCCCTTACTTTGTTATTATTCCGAACCGTGCTTCACCGCTTCGGCGTGTTCTGCCTGAATATCGGGGAAAACGGAGAGCATAGGCTCGATTTTCTTTCCTTTTATTATTCTGTCAACGTAATTCTTTGTAATTGCCGCAACAATTGGCGAAAGTACAAGTACGCCTATAAGGTTGGGTATAGCCATAAGACCGTTGAGGGTATCGGCTATATCCCACGCAAGGTTATCACCCATAACCGCTCCGCCGAATATAGCGGCAACAAATATAAGCTTATAAACCATTACTGCCTTTTCCTTGAAAAGGAATTCGCACGCCTTAGAACCGTAGTGACTCCAGCCGAGAACCGTTGAAAATGCAAAAAGAGCAATTGCAATGGCTATGAATGCTGAGCCGATAGCACCGAATTTGATGTTGAAAGCAGTGCTGACTATGTTGGCGCTTGTAAGGGTTACATCTCCGTATTTTTCAAGAGGAAGTCCCGTTTCAAGGTCTATAAGTCCCGATGTAAGAACGTTGAAGGCTGTAAGTGTACATACAACTATTGTGTCTGCGAAAACCTCAAATATACCCCACATACCCTGTCTTACAGGCTCCTTTACGTTGGAGTTTGAGTGAACCATTACGGAAGAACCAAGACCGGCTTCATTTGAGAAAACGCCTCTTTTCATTCCCATAACGACTGCCTGCTTGATTCCGAAGCCGACAACGCCGCCTGCTGCTGCTCTCATACCGAAAGCGCTTTTGAAAATAGATGAAAAGACTGCGCCTACGGAGGTTATGTGGGTAATGAAAATTATAAGGCTGCCTATTATGTATATAACAACCATAAAGGGAACTATTTTTTCTGTTACGGAGGCGATTCTCTTAAGACCGCCAACAATAACAAGGGCAGCAAGTATAAGAATGACTATACCTGTTATCCATGTGGGAATGCCGAATGCTGTTTTCATGTTGCCGGAAATTGAATTGACCTGCGTCATATTTCCTATGCCGAATGAAGCAAGAAAACAGAATATGGAAAAAAGTACGGCAAGCACTGCGCCTATTGCCTTGCAGTGGGGCTTTGAGCCAAGTCCGTCCCTGAGATAATACATTGCGCCGCCCGACCATTCATCGTTTGCGTTTTTGCGGCGGTAAAAAATACCCAAAACATTTTCCGAATAGTTTGTCATCATTGAAAAAATGGCAATTGTCCACATCCAGAAAACAGCGCCCGGACCGCCTGTCATAATGGCTCCGGCTACGCCTACGATGTTGCCTGTGCCTACTGTTGCGGCAAGAGCCGTACAAAGACTCTGGAACTGTGAGATGGATTTATCTCTCGTATGTCCCATAACGTGCCTGTCGCTGAAAATTGCCCCTATGGTGTTCTTCATCCAGTGACCTATTCTTCTGAACTGGAACACACCTGTAAGCACTGTCATAAGTACGCCTACAACGCCCATTAAAACAAGCATCGGCGGACCCCATACAAAGTTGTTGACTGCTGTGTTGATGTTTGTTATTAAATCTAACATTTTTTTCTCCTTTCTCCCAACCCATTATGCGTCAAACCCACAAGCCGCAAGGGTCGGTTTTCAAACATTCCAAAACATTATACCACACATAAAGAATCATTGCAACAAAAAAACTCTTTTTTTACACGGAAATCTGTTGAAGGTCAAATGATT
Organism: uncultured Clostridia bacterium; assembly: GCA_947627855.1. Lineage (GTDB taxonomy): Bacteria > Bacillota > Clostridia > Lachnospirales > CAG-274 > JAJQCI01. The sequence goes on along the minus strand of CANQXR010000001.1, from coordinate 49,856 downwards.
GGTTACACTTCTTCGCCAGATTAGTTGTCAAGGGTAGGGTGGAGATTTTTTTAAAAAATTCCATTTGATTTTTAAAAGAATACTGGTTGTGAATTTTAATCTGTGTAAATGAAATTATAATTTTATTTTTGGGCATAATAAATATACAACCAAACAGGGCAACACAGAGGAGCGACCTGACGCAGGTTATAAGATATACGGTAACAGGCAGCGATATTTTCATTGTTGCTGTTTTTCGTTTATCGGTATCTTCCAAGCGGATAAACCTCGGGAGTTCGAAGTCAGAGCCTTCGTCAGTCATCAGGCTGTAAGCCTGTCTTCAAAATATACCGAAAACTGTGCATAGGCAATTCCCCAATCTCTTACGGTAATCTTCATTTTTTTGAAATTTCTTTTACACTAATATATATTACCTTGCGAATAGAATCGTCTGTCGGAAATATTACCTTTGACTTTATAAATTTTCTTTCCATCAGGTAGCTTCCTACTGCATTGGCAGTATATATTTTTTTCCTTATTTCAGCATGATATTCAAAGAATGTTGTTAAATCATTCCAATTCCTATCCCACGATTTCATTATGTTAGGGTACTTATTATCCCATTTTTCACTAAATTCCTCCTTCGCACACTCTGCATCATCAATATTTACTGTACTATATATCTTTTTGAGATCAGCACATACAGCTTTCCTGTACTTATATGGAACAAATTTACAACTGTTTCTTATTTGGTGAACTATACAAAGCTGATTTTTTGTCTTGGGAAAAATTGAATTTATAGCATTGCAAAGCCTTGTAAGATTATCATAACAGGCAATAAATATGTCCTTGACGCCTCTGTTTTTAAGAACTGAACATATGCTTGCATAAAAGCTTGTAAATCCGTTTTCAAATAACCATGTCCCTGAAATTTCTTTCTGTCCCTCCATATTTATTCCAAGAACAGAATAAATACATTATATTTCTTTTGTCTTTGCGTGAGTTGATTACTATGCCGTAAAAGAAAATTACAGGATAAATGTTGTCCAAAGGTCTGTTTTGCAATTCATTTACCTCAGGAAGTATTTTGTCTGTTATGCGCGAAATTAGCCCATGTTAAATTTCAGAACCGTAAATCCCGCGAAGAGTGCCTCTATGTTGCGTTGTGATACTCCTTTGGCATATATAGCCATAATTTTCTGTTCGATTTCGTCTACGGAGAAGGCGAAATTACTCTAAAATACAATATCGTTTCGCTTTCTCCGCAGTTTGTCTTTTAGTTATAATTTGAGATTTAAATTCTCCGTTGCGGTCACGTGGGACAGCAATTGTTCGATTGCTCCTGCAAACAATCTTTTTAGTTTGTTCTGAATATCTCCGAAATTCTTTTTGGTTATTTTTTACATTTATACGGTTAAATATTCAGACTCAATTTTCCAAATAACGTATCTGTGTCATCAGCCTTCGGGACGGATTCTTCTCAGGCATTATAATTTTTAGGCTCAACTGTAATATGTACAGCCGCAACAGGTCTTTCCTTAAATCTGTATCTGTTACATCAAACACCCAAAAAAATCTACCTGCCTTGATATCCAAAATACTATATTATTCAAAATAAAATCAAGGTGGCGATACAAAGGAATATATCTTTCGGCTCTCACATTTTGTTCGTCTCCTAAAGCAGTTAGTAATATTTGATTTTAAAATGCCACTCATTATTGATCGACTTCATATACGGTATTTCACTCTGTCCGATTTCAAGACGAAAACCAATAGAATTTTTATACTTATAAGGATTACCTTTCACCATTTGATTCCTTTTCGTTTGATAATCCCTCTATAAATCTCCTGAACCGAAGTTCCTCCTCATCCTGAAAGCCTATAAAATATACATTGTTTATGTCTTCATTATTGAACATATATAACTCCTTCGAGTCAATCAGACCCTCCGGGTAAAGACAAGCTGAATAATCATATTGCTTATCAGTAGATACATCAGTCTGCAATCTACCACAGATCATAAGCCTTTTTTCGGCACCATTCAATAATACAACTGAACCTATCGGTAAATATTTTTTCATATTATCCTCCTCCTGTTTAAAAGTTTTCAATAGTATAATACCATAAACTATATTAAATGTACAGAATGAATAATTTCTGAAAGTAGTGTTCAGGCTCTGATTATAAACCGAAAAATGAAAACCGGAAAAATTGAACATACTCCCAGAATACCTGTGATTAAAGGAGCAAAAAACAGCCCCTTCTTTATAACAGCCTTTTCGGGGTTTTCTCTGTTATACATTATCTCTGTTTTATCTCCTTTTTTCATAGAGGTCGAATAGAAATTGCCTTTAAACTTATATTCCTTTCCGTTTACAACATACATAATAACAGGCGAAACAGAATAAGTCGCTTCATTGCTTATTGCCATCTCGGAAGTACTTTTGTAAAAATCTATAATTTCTCCCTCTGTGCTTACGTAATTTTTAATTTTTTTATACGCATTATAAGATAGAATTAATGTAACTGTGATCAGAATACAGGGTATTATAGGATATAGCTTTATGAATAAATTAAACATACTTCCTCTCCTTTCCTGTCTACCACCTGAAAAAGTCTACTATGTTGTTTACAGTGTCCTTTGCCCAGTCACCAAAACCACTCCAGTCAACTTCAATATCAACGCCTCCTCCAATAGCTGCCGCCCCTGCAAAGGAAGCCTTTACACCATTTGTTGTAATACTGCCTCCGGCTTCAACGCCAACAGCGCCGGCATAGCCTTTAACACCGGCATTTACTTTTATTCCAAAAAGTGTAAATCCGCCTTTGACCTTGCCTTCTGCAGCGCTTGCCATAGCGCCGGCTTTTGCGGAAACTCCGTATTGGCTGTTTCCATCCTTGTCCTTTCCAAGATAACCTATACCAGCCTCTGCCTCTGCTTCTGCATGAAGCAAATCTCCATCAACGCTTCCATGAACATCATAGTTTTTGTCGCCGTAAGAAACCTCGGCGCTTCCTTTAGCTGCCGAGACAGAGCCTTTTGCTCCTGCTTTGATAGAAGGATTAAATTCTCCATCATCAAATATAGTAGCTTTAACCTCTCCTGAAACCGCACCTGTAAGAAGAGAGCCTTCCATGGCTCCACTGAGCCTGCCTATGTTGCCCTTAGCCTCACCCTTAGCCAAGGCGCCTGTTGCCTTTAATGTAGAAACTAATCCAAAGGATTTGAGATCCCAGTTTCCTTTTTCATCTTTAAGTTTAAATGACATTTTGTTTTTTGCAGAATACTCTCCATAGAAAAGCTCTCCTGTCAGAGTACCTGCTGTATCATGTCCAAAAAAATCAGATTCCCCATGTAACTCTCCACTTAAAAGACTGCCTTCGCCCTTTAAATCTCCAAAGAAAAACTTTTCAAACCAGCTTTTTTCAGGCATTCCTTCCAATCTGCCACTGTCACCTGAAATACCAGCAAAACTTCCTCCGCCAGAAGATGACTGCACTGTTTCACTAAACCTTAGTTCATCTTCAGCTCTTTGGTTTTCTGCTTCTGCATATAGATTTCTTGCCTCTTCAAGAAAACTGCCGTGTTTTTTTAAAGTAGTTCCGGCTTTATCAAAATCACTGCTTAGTCTTTTTATGTAGTTTGAAATCGAGGCCTTCGATTTAACCTGCCAATCAAGAGAACCATATATTCTTCTCAGATTACTATCTACTGCCTCAACCTGTTCAGATAAAGAGTTCAATTCGTCCGAAGCAGCCGAAAGATTATCCGGCAAAACATATATTTTCATCCGTCCGCCTCCTTTCCTAAATATTTCTTAAATACATATACATAAGGCCCGAAATTTAAACTGCTCTATAAAATTTCGGGCCACATATATGAAAAACGCAGTCTGCTTACAAATTAAAATACCTGTCAGTTGCTGCTAAATCTGTGTACAAGCGCAGCAAATTCTGCACGGCTTGTGCTCCCTTTCGGATCTATAATGCCGTTTCCTCTGCCTGAAAGTATTCCATTTTTGTATAACACCTTTATGCTGTCCATGGCTGAAGTGGATATAGCATCTGAATCGGCAAATTCAGCAGCTTCATCAGGTACATCGTATGCCATACCCTTGCTGTCCATAAGCCTTACAAGCATAACCGCTATATCTTCACGGGAAACTGTCTTGTCCGGTGCAAATTCGTCTGTTATGCCCTTGTCCTGTGCCCACTTAGCATAAGGAGCATACCAAATTTCTCCGCTGCCATAGGAAGACAAGTCATCCCCCGAAAGCTTTGCCAGAACAGTCACCACATTGCTCATTTTTATGGTGTCAGAGGGTCCGAAGTAGGAATTATTATAGCCTACCATAATATTGTTCATATATGCCCAGTTGACATCTCCGTAATACCATGCGCTTGGATTTACATCTGCAAATTCCGAAGCATCATCAGGTGCTTCTTCAGAAATCCATTTAGCATAAAGCGTCATATTTGAAGTAACCTTATCGCCCGCAGTGAACTCTTTTGTAAGATTCTCATCAGTAAACCAACCGGCAAACCTATATCCCTCTCTTGAAATATTGGGAAGATCCGCAAGGACAGTGTCTCCCAAAACCTCTACAGAGGCGGCTTCTGTTCCTCCGTTGGAGTTGAACCATACCCGACAATTTATCTGCTCCCATTTTGCATACAAGGTTGCAGATCCTGTTATGGTTTCATTTTTGTCAAATGGCTTAGTAAGAGCCTCGTCCTTATACCAGCCCACAAACCTGTAGCCTGCCCTTTCGGGAGTGGCAAGGAATGAAATCTTAGAGCCTTTCTTTACCTTCTGCTCAGTAACCTCCGAGCCGCCGTTTACTACATATTTTACGGTATAAGTAGGTGTGGCACTTTTGCCGCCTCCGCCACCGCCTCTGCTGCCACCGCTTGAGCCTTGATTTGTTCCGCTGCTGTTCGGATTGTTGGTATTATTGCTGCCCTTTGTAAAATTCTGTGCAGATCTTTTCAGCTCTTTGTTTCTGTCACCGTCTACACGAAGCTCCTGTGAAATTGTATGTGTACCATTGCTGAGCTTACTCATTGTTTCTCTCATGAGCACAGTTTTTGTGCTTCCTTCCTCCGCTGTGTAGTCTACATTTCTTGTAAGCTTTTCACCATCGAGCCAAAGATCTATAAATTCTGAAAAATTACCGTTTGCCCTGAATTCTCTCTCTTCATCATCGGTAATATTGTCAGGAATACGTACTAATATTTCATATCCCTCATCTACGCTGTTATCTACGTTTTCGTTTGTATTTTCCTTGACAGTTAGGACAAAATCCGCTTTTGAATCTTTAAATGCATTATAGCTGTAATGCGCACAAACTGTAATCGGATAATCTCCTGCTGTTTTGGGCACTCCGTAGATTTCGCCGCTGGGGAGGAGACTTACTCCATCGGGGAGCTTTCCTCCGTCAAGCTTAAATGTAACCTTGTTCCAATCGTGCATATTGTTTGTGGTTATGATTGATGAATAAGGTACATATTTGACAGACTCAGGTATGCTTGTTGTGTCAATCTTAGGATTACCTGCCATACCTGTAAGCTTTATTACCCTTGGCGTCTGACCGTCAGCCGTTATAGTAAGGGTTCCGCTTATGTCTCCTTCGCCATCGGGAATAAGCCTTATTTTTCCCACATTAGCAATCTCGGCGCTGCTTAATACACTATGATTGGTGCTAGTTCTTTCAAATGGAGCAAGGGTGTTGTTTCCCTCTCCTCCCATTGTCCAGTAATCGTCCAGCTTAACATGAGTTGCATTAAGTGTAACGCTTATATTTTTAAGTTCTTCTGTTCCCACATTTGCAATAAATATATCATGTTTATTGTCGAAATAATTATTGAGGAAAACTTCTCTTTCATCGGGTCCGTTTACAAAAAGCTTAGGTCCTTCCTGTTTATTTACAACAGTCACCCAATAATTTTTGTGGTCAATATGATTTTCAGCCGAAACGGTATATTTTACACAATTTGCAGGATTAACCTCCGGATCCGGCAGTGTCTGAGTAAAATTCTGAGGAGAAAGTATAGGCGATGAATCTCCCTCATTTATCTCCTCCGGTTTTCCGTCTTTATAAACCTTGGCTTTATGTCCCAGGTATACCTCCGGTGCAACAGCTGTCATATCAGCCTGAGTATCGTTTACCAAAACAGTCTGGTAACCATAGCTATAATAAGTGTCCTCGCTATAGGGCATAACATAGGTGTCCAGTGCCTCTTCACCATTATACAGAAAATTAACTCTGAAATATTTATCATTAGAGCCTACATTCGGCGCTCCATCGTCCATTACCGGTACTATGGTTACTTCCTCATATTCCACGGCACGTATGGTTATATGCCATACATCTCCATCAACAAACACCGTAAAATCCATGCCTTTTCCGCCAAAATTTCCTAAATATCCTCCGTCCGTGTATGGATCAGCGGGGAAAAGCTGATATTTTATATCCGTCTGTGATGCAGCCGACTCAAGTGTAGGATAAGTACCTACAACCGCTTTTGTAATTCTCTTGTCGGAACCTCCGTCAGAATATTCCAATGCCACATAATAGCTGTCGTTTGGGCTGTATCCTTCATAAAGCTCATATTCAAATATTGTTCTGCCTGAGTCATCTTCATCATCATTGCAATAATCGCTTACTTGTTCATAATAGCCATATTTTCCGTCGCCTTCAAATGAATACAGATAGTCTCCCCATATGTATTGACCGTACGCATATATATTAAAGCGCAAATTCTCAAGCCCAGCGAAGCTGCCATTTCTCTCATAAACAATAGTTAAGAATCTGCCATCATAGTCCTCTAAAAACTTTCCCTTAAAGCCTGCATTTGGAGCATTCATATCTTCAGCCGTAATGCTGTCTGTTATCTCTTTGGAGGCATTGGCATTGACCTCCTCCAAGGAAGTATAAAGACCATCATAAACCTTTATGTCCGCATCGGGAAAACGATTCTTTTTAAGTGAAAGGTGCATATACAAATCATCACTTTCATTGCGTCTGTAAGGTATTCCTACGTCCACAATCGGCACTTTTACGGTTTTCCCATCTGCTGTCTCTGTCAGACCTAAATAGTTACTCCAATATATATCTAAATCGGTATTCAGGCGGGAACGTAAAATTCCCGTATCAGTATTCTTCTGGTCGTATATATCAAAATTCATTACATCTTCAAAGCCGGAAGTCTTTATGGAAACGAGATATCTCACATTTCCCGGGTCAAGCTGATTGCCTGAGCCCACTATGATTTCCATAGTTGAATAATAATCATCATAAGAGAAAATATTCATTGTGTCATTAATGCCTGTTTTTTGCCATTTGTCATACACTTCGGTTCCGGTTTCGTCAAAGAAGTTGCTCCATACATAGACCGCATTCTTATCTACTTCTATAGGTTCATTTGTTCCATCGATATATAAATCAGAAAGCAAATCGGAAACCTTTATATTTTTAAGCTCTCCGGGCAGATAGCCGGTAAGGTCGAGAGTCGCCCTTACCTCCTCAAGTGGCAGAAGGGATATGGGAGCAGGCGAGTTATCCATTTCCTCCGAAGAAACATCGACAGCTCCCTCAGACGTGACAATATCGGTCGTCACATCTGCCGCTTCTGCATCACCGTAAGTTGATTCAACTGTGTTAGAATTAACATCATTCATCTCATCTGCAATCACATTAAACTGTGGCAGAATCATTACAGCAGCAACAAAAGCCGCCAAATATCTTTTTATTTTCATAGAATTTCTCCTTTTTATCCGACGGCAGAAGATTTTGTCTGCCGTCGGATTATTTTCCGTGTATTTATCAGTAAGCCTTGAAATAGTCCACTCTGTGGAGTAGTGAAGAAAATTCAGCTCTGCTCATATTGTCCTTGGGGGCTATTATATCTTCGCCCTTTCCTGTGAGCAAACCGTTTTTGTAAAGTATCTGAAGCGCCTCCATAGCCTCCGGCGAAACCTCTGACTTATCTTCAAAGTTTACTGCTCCGTCAGGAGCGCCGTAGCCTGCGTGCATATAATCCAGATATTTTACTATGAGCACTGCCATATCTTCTCTTGTAACCAATGCATCAGGATCAAAGTCTTTGCCCGAAGGAATCACTCTCTCAACAGCCCATTTAGCATAAGGTGAATACCATTCATTATCCTTTATGCCCTCAATGGCTGCATCTGCAAACTTGGATGTATCCTCTCCCGAAATTTTTGCAATGGCCGAAATGGCTTCGGCTAAGGTTATAGGTTCGTCCGGAGCAAAAATAGCATTATTGTAGCCTGAAATAAGACCACTTCCATATGCCCAGTCTACATCTTTGAAGAACCAGTCATCAGTATTTACATCTGCAAAGCCCCCTGCCTTTTCAGGTGGAAATGCAGGAATAGGTATAAGCTGCCATTTTGCATAAAGGGTGGTATTCTGATAAATTTTATATCCCCTCGAAAATTCATCTGTAAACTCCTTATTTCTGTACCATCCCTCAAAGGTATATCCAAGCTTTTTAGGCGTAGGAAGTATATCAAGAGGAGTGTCTCCAAGCATTGCCCTCGATTCTACATCGCTGCCTCCGTCAGTATCAAACCATACTCTGCACTCTACCTGCTCCCATTTAGCATAGAGCTTGAATGCAGACTTAACAGGCTCTGACCTGTCAAATTCTTCGGTTAGCTTTTCATCCTTATACCAGCCTGCAAATCTGTAGCCGGGCTTTGCGGGAGTAGCAAGGAAGCTTATTGTGGAACCTGCTCTTACCTCCTGAGACTCAACGTCTGAGCCGCCGTTTGATTCGTAAGAAACTGTGTATGTAGGTATGTTTATTATCTGCTCGAGGACTGCACTTCCTCTGCTGCCTGCAGAATAGGAGCCTCCTGTTCTTGCCGTTGAAGCGGTTTTTGCGGAGGTTACTTTCTTTGTGAAGTTCTGAGCGGATTTTTGCAGTCGGTTCTCAGAATTTCTGTTTGCACCTGCAATAGTATGCTGACCGGGAGCTATTTTTTTGATGGTCTGACTATTAAGTGTAATCTGTGTACTTCCCGCAGCCACATGGTAGTCAACGCCTTCTTCAAGAGGTGTACCGTCAAGCCATACTCCTTGAAATTCGTCCTTATGCAAAGCATAGTCATATTCATATTCAAATATCTGATTCTGTGGCGTGATGCCTTCTTCAATCTCAACAACGCTTGGTATTCTCTTAAGGATTTCAAAGCCTTCATCAACTTCTGCCGCTACATTTTCATCTGTATTTTCCTTTATATTAAGTGTAAGGTCGGCATATGAGGGTTCAAATTCCATACTGCTGAAGCTTGCCTTTACTCTTATGGGAAAGCTTCCTGTTTCTTTGGGAACACCATAAATTTCGCCGCTTGGCAGAAGCTCTACGCCCTCGGGAAGATTTCCGTCGTCAAGGGAAAAGGTTACTCTGTTCCAGTCGTGCATATTATTTGTGGTTACTATGGTCGAATAAGGCACATATTTTACACCGTCCCTTAAGGAAGTGGTGTCAATTTTAGGATTACCTGCTTTACCTGTTATTTTTATAACTCTTGGAGTCTGTCCGTCAGCAGTAATTGTAAGCACAGCATTTATATCGCCTTCGCCTGTAGGCTTAAGCCTTATTTTTGCCACATTGGAAAGTTCGCCCCTGTAATTCCCCGTTTTGTTTACAGTTCCGTCAAAGGGAGCAAGGGTGTTGTTTCCGAAGCCGCCTATGGTCCAATATTCATCAAGAGCAACATTTTCACCTTCAAGAGTAACATTTATATTTTTAAGTTCCTCTGTACCTATGTTGGCAACAAAAATATCATGAATATTGCTAAAGTAGTCGTTAAGAAAAATTTCTCTCGTATCAGGTCCGTTTACAAAAAGTTTAGGTCCGTTTTCCTTTTTGACAACACTTATCCAGTAATTCTTGTGATCTATATGATTCTCGGCTGAAACCGTATATCTCACGGAATTTTTGGGATCCATATTCGGGTCTGCCCCATTTCTTGAAAAATCGGCAGGAGACAAATCGGAATAAACATAATTCTCTCCATATTCCTCTTCTTTGTCCTCCGTATCCTCCGGCACACCATCCTTATATACCTTGGCGTGATAACCCAGCCTTACATAGGGGCTTAGATTATTAAGACCCTGCATAGTATCATTTATAAATATAGTCTGATATCCAAAGCTGTAATATGTATCCTGATTGTAAGGAACTATATATGTATCGGTTTTTTCTCCGCCGCTCTTTATTTCCTCTACGCTGAAATATCTGTCGCTTGAGGCTACATTGGGAGGTTCAACAAGTCTTACCGGCTCCTTGCCCTCCTCTTCTTTTTTATCCTCAGCAACAACGGTAAGCTTCCATATATCCTTGCCGGCAAAAACCGTAAAGTCCTTTCCAAATCCGCTGAAATTTGCCATATATACATTTTCAGGGCTGAAATTTTCATCATTTTTATCCGCAAAAAGCTTGTCCTTTATATCGGCTGCGTCTGCGGCAGATGCAAGTGAAGCATAATGCCCTTCCACTGCCTTTGTAACAAGCTTATTGTTTATCTCCCCTTTATTTCCGTCATAGAAATCAAAGTGGAGATAATAATTTCTGTCGGCAGGGTTATCGGGCTGCATTTCATATTTAAAAACCTGAACGCCGTATTCATCTGTTGTTTCGGAATATACAGCATTTACAAATTCCTTTTCCCCTTTTTCGTTAAAGGTATAAAGCTTTTCATCATTCAGGGAATTTACTCTCGGCACAACACTTAAGTAAAAATAGTCATAGCCCACTGTTTCGCCGTTTTTCTTATAAACTGCCGTAAGCATTCTCTTTTTGCTTGTGTCGGAAAAACGTCCTCCCAGACCCTCATCTATCCTGCTCATATTTTCAGAAGCAAGCTTTTCGGTAACATCGATTTCGGGGTCTGCCTTCGCTGCCGCTTCAGCAGCCTCAGCAGAGTTAAATTCTCCGTCATATACTCTCATCTGCGCATCAGGATAATAGTCCTCATTAAGTGTAAGATGTGCAAAATAATATCCGTCTCTGCTATATCCCGGAGCTACTGACAGACGCAGATTTGAAGCCACATCCGTCTTTCCGTCATTTCCCTCTACCTTCGTTTTTTCATAATAAGGCAGAAAATCAACGTGACTTCTGGCAGGGTCAGTCGTACTGTCGCCCTTGCTGAGTTCTTCCTGAAGATAAAGATCCATATTAAAGGCTTTGTTTATCTCAGGACCGTCTATTGACACTATATACCTTACATTGTTCGGGTCAAGCTGATTGCCTGAGCCGACAATAAGCTCAAGGTCTGCGTGAGATGTGTAAAACACAGGTATAAGGTTAACAGTTCCGTTTATATCGGTTACCTTCCATACATCAGACTTCAGGCTGCCTTCACTGTCAGTAAACCTGCTCCAGACAAGCTTTGCTTTGGGATCTATGGAAACAGGTTCATGATCTTCGTTTCTCATTTCCGCAAGGACTTTAGATATCTTGACGTCCCTGAGTTCTCCCGGCAAATAGCCCGACAAATCAATAGTGGTCTTTATTTCTTCTATAGGAAGAAGAGATGCGCTTACAAAAGTTACTTGAGAAATAAGCAATATAAATGCAATTATTCCTGAAACGATTTTTTTAAAACTAAATTTCAAATTAATTCACCCTTTCTTTTTTAAAATAAACATTTTTATATGTCTTAAGATTACTTTTTTCCTCCTTTCGTGATAGCAATAAGCTCATCTGTAGTATAAATAGCAGATTTTCTGAGAGAACCGCCATTATAGTCAAATATAAGCTCATTGTCTTGTATATCTGCAAGCCCCGGAAGATAAGCCAGGGGCTTGTATGTGTCTTTGTCAAGAAGTATGCCATAGGCGCCCTCTGTTGTTGAAATATACTGACTGACAACGTATTCATCTACAGGCGTCATATACGTAAGATAAGCATCTGTGTCGAGGTCGGCAATTTTGCTTCCTCCATCAAGTCTGTAAACCTCGGGAGTGCCGTGGGTAGGCGAGATTATAATTTCTCCCTCAGTGAAAAATGCTTCGGTATTTTCAGAAACAGGCACTGTGAAAAGCTCCTTTCCGTCATGAGAATATACACAACAATTCTCATTATCGGCAACAGCAAAGTAATATCCCTTCTCCGTCTTTCCGGCACCTATAATCTTTCTTCCGTTTAAAAATTCACTGTCAACAACCATTCCGCAATAAACTGCAAAATCGCCCTGAGCCTTTTCGGAAAATAATTCCTCAGCCGTATCAAGGTCAATGAGCTTAAGCTCTCCCTCATCTGTGTATATGCTCACCCCATAGGGCGCATAGAAAACAGACCTGAGATTATCAGCTTCATATATAGCCCTTCCGTCCTCTCCGGAATAAAGTCTGAATGCGTCCTTATACATAACGGCAAGGTTGCCGCTATTATGACAGTATTGTTCATCATACACAGCCTCCGGGTCAGGCAGCATAACGCTGTTAATAAGCTTTCCATCAGAGGTATACAGTCTGAATCCCTTATAGTCAAAAAGCATTGTCTTTGTTCTGTCAGAATTGACTCTTGCCTCATCATGGATATCTGTTTTATCATATACCGCAATTTCGGCTCCGTCATTCGTCACCGCCTTGAATATATTTACACCGGATTTGTTTCTTCCTGCGGCAACAGCAAAATCCGCCGATATATCCACAAAATCAAAATCAGCCTGTACAGGTGCAATTTTTGAAAAAAACCTGCCGCCATCCTTATAGAAAAGGCACTCGTTTTTCTCAGTAAGAGCAAGCACTGTTCCTTTATATACTGAAAAATCCTTTATGTCTGAGTCAGTGTATGCCAGTTCCTGCTGTTCGCCTGTTTCGGGATTTATTTTTACCGCTGTGCTCAGGTTTGACAGATATATTCCATCTTCATCGGTTCTGACGGATATTTTCCCATCAGCAACAAAATCCTGAGTAATAACAAGCTCCTCGGTGTCTGCAATTATAAATTCAGATTCATTTTCATTTGAGCCTGAAAAAGCAAAATATTTTCCGCAAAATCCGCCTTCAAAATGTATATAATCTGAATTATCAAATATAGTTATATCTCCCTCGGCATTTTCGGTGTCAAAAAGATTAATGCCGCCATCATCAAAGCTTACCGCCAGATATCTTCCATCATCGCTGAGCTTTAAAAGATTATCCATAGGGTCTGCAAAAAAATCATTTTCCACAACATTTTGCTTTTTGCCTGCAAAATCTATAACCTTTCTCCGGTTTCCTTCTATGTCATATATATATGCTTTGCTTTCATTTTTGTAAATACCAGCAATTGTCTGCCCATCAGAGGAAACTGCTATATGTGTCACTGCTTCTCCGTTCCAGAGGTCAGCTGCCTTTGTTATGTCATACAATGTAAGTCCCTTGTCACCTGCATAAGCTATAAGCTGATCATTTACAAAAACAACATCTGAAAGAGCCGACTGCGCAAGAGGCAGCTCAGCTTTTGTTTTTCCTGTTTCTGTATCAAATATTACCGCTGCAAAGGAATAGGTGGCAGCCCCCGTTTTGCCGTCAGGGGAAAGACATATTTTAAATATCTCAGAAGGCAGCTCCTTATTGTGATATGCTCTGAAGCTGTCTGAGAGATTATATACACCCGATGAATCGGCGAGAGCCTTTTCAGCCTCTGCTGTATAGGCGGGAGTAAATATTCCGCTTTTGGGAAGAGCCTTAAGAGCAAGCTCCACCGCTTGATCGGGATTGCCGCTTTCAAGAGCATTTCTTGAATTGGCAGCAAGGGCAAGAGAGCTTTTTTCAGCCTCCATTCTTTTAAGCCCCGTAAAGGACACAAACAAGCTCGCAGCCATAAAAGCCGTCATAACCGCAGCAGCCGTATTTCTTATTCTTTTTCTTCTTATTGTACGTGGGTCGTTTTCTCTGAGATGGGTAAAGTCCCAAAGCATTTCCTCCGCACTCTGATATCTCATATCAGGGTTGGGCTGCATAGCTTTTTTTATTATATCCGCTACAAGAGGCGAAATGCCCTCTCCCGAAAGAGGTATTACCTCAGCCGCATTCTTGGCGGGTTTTACTCCTGAAATAAGATGATATAAGGTTGCTCCAAGACTGTATATGTCTGAACGGGCATCGGGAACAACAATTTTTTTAAGGGACGAAATGCTGCCTGTTCCCGAGGGATTCATAGCCATTGTCACAGTAACCTTTTCTTCATCGTCCCCTGCCATAGTCATTGTTGAGTCAGAAGGCATTGTTTTTGTGCTGTCGTCTTGGAACGTTTTTTCGGCAGTCCCTTTGCTTACGGATCGGCTTACTGCGCCTGTCGTAAAGGAAGTATCCCTCGAAAAATCCAGTCCATAATGCTCAGGAGAAGCATAGCCTGCACTAAGCCCCACAACATTTTCTTCACCAAGGGCAAGAGCAATGTTAAAATCAATAAGGCAGATGTCCCCATTTGATTTAAGCATTATGTTCGCAGGTTTTATGTCGCTGTGCACAATTCCACGGGGCGGTGTGCCGTGTATGGGCTTATGCAGATAAGCAAGAGCCTCCAGAAGCTGAACAGCCCATTTTATGACCTGGGGCTGGGTAAACCTTTCTCCTCTTTTAAGTGGTCTGTCAAGGCTTTCGCCCTCAATATAGTCAATAACGGTATATACTGTATCGTCCTCCACAAAAAAATCATACACCTGTGGTATATATGTATGGCTCAGATCCTTAAGGGCGTCCACCTCACGCCTTAAAATCTCGGGTCTTGTGGTGATTTTTCTTTTGTCTGCCTTTAGCACAACCCTTTTGTTAAGTCGGGTATGGTTGGCAAGATAAACCACGCCTCCTCCTCCGGAGCCTATTTTTTCTATAATTTCATAAGTGGAAGCAATTATTTGCGCCATAACTTTCCTCCCTTTTCATAACTCATAACTGCGAGTCCACAGAAATAACCTCACCTGTAAGATAAACAATGTCTATCCTTTTTTCATCAGGATCCCAGTCTACACTAGCTCCATAAAGCTCTGCCGTACCTCTTAAGGGAATCATTACACGGGAGTTTATTATTTCAGGCGCTTTGGACAAGGTGTGCATTCTGACATCATTTTCATTGTACATAGCCCTCATTTTAAGCTCGGTACTGCCTATTGTCATAGAGGTAATAACTCCCGCCCCTTTCAGAATTATACTTTTTGAGTCCTGATTCCACTCTACCTCCAAGCCCATATCCTCAAATACGGCTCTTGCGGGCACATAGGTTGTGCCATCAATAATTTGTGGCTCGGTGTCTGTTTCAACCTCTTTTCCGTTGAGATAAATTTTTATAGAGGGACCGTCATACTTTGAATAAGTATTTTCCGATCTTTTGACGTCAGAACCATCAGACCATTCCGCCACAATAGTGTGATTCCCCGGCTTCAGCAGACTGTCCCGGTCAATTGTAGTCATTGTACTTGCTGCGGCTAAAACCCCGCCGCTCTGAAGCGCCATAGCAGACACAGCCCCGGCAGCAATTATTTTTTTAAGCTTCATTCTTTTTCCCTTTCTTTATATAAGCGCCCTCTCCGTATTCCTTATCAAAAACATATCTGAGCTTAAGACCTTTTATATAGTAAACGACAAAAAATACAATTCCCAGAAGCAGAAAAATACCTGCCCCTGCCAATCCTCCATAAAACATAATTTCATTCATATTGTTTTCTCCCTTCATACGTCAGCCTATGTCTGTCCATTTGCTTAATCTTTTGTTAAGCTTTTCTCCTCCTGCCGCCACAACAGTGCCGTCCCTTTTTACACCTATCGTCCAGTCTGAGCCTGCATATATTTCCGCTATATCTGTCCAGCCCTCCACGTCTGTCTGTCCGCAGTTTACTTTAAGGTCCTCCGAAAGCTTTGTTGAAACAACAGTGCCGTCCGATTTAAGCCCCACAGTATGAAAATCTCCTGCCGCTACGGCTATTATACCGGTCCAGCCTTCCACATTCGTCTGACCGCAGTCAAAGGTACTCTTTTCCGCATTTATTTTAGTTGAAACAACAGTGCCGTCCTTCTTAAGCCCCACTGTATGGTAGGAGCCTGATGAAGCAGAAATTATGTCGCTCCAGTTTTTTACATTTGTCTGTCCGAAATCAAATCCATTATACTCCTGCCTTATTGCCGTAGCTTCGACAGTGCCGTCTTTCTTTACACCCACAGCACATTTTTTAGAGGCAGCTATGCAGACTATATCTGTCCAGCCTTCTATGCCTTCGTATTCTCCCACAACGGTTCCGTTATCCTTAAGTGCCAGAAAATCCTCACCTTTTCCGACTATGGAAACCACATTCTTCCAATCCTTATAAGCTCCGAAACCGCTGTATGCGGATACTATCGTTCCGTCCTTTCCAAGACCCAAAAGGTCATTACCGTTTGCGGCTACGGAAACAATACCGTCCCAGCTTTTGACCGGATCCTTTAAATCCGAAAAGGAATTGATTTCAGCAATCGTAATCGTACCGTCTTTTTTTACGCCTACGCATAAATCGCCATCCACCACAGCTATGTGAGAAGGATTTACAGGGTTTATGGACGCTTCATCAGCTTTTGTTTCATCAGCCGTTGTTAAATCACATTGTCCATAGTTGTTGTTTCCTGTCATAAGTACAGAGCCATCGGATTTAAGACCTGCCGTGTGAAAATCACCTGCTGATATGGCCTTTATGTCTGTCCAGCCTGAAACGTCGCATTGTCCGTCAGTATCAGAGCCTACCGCAACAACAGTTCCGTCTGATTTAAGACCCACCGTATAGTATGCCCCTGCCGTCACAGCAACTATATCTGTCCAGTCCGAAACATTGCACTGCCCGTTTTCATTGCTGCCCGCAGCTACAACTGTACCGTCGGATTTAAGCCCCACAGTGTGAAATTCGCCTGTGTCCACCGCCGTAATATCCTCCCAGCTGTCCAAGTCACATTCACCATATTGATTATAACCCACTGCAATTACCGTTCCGTCCTTTTTAAGTCCCACGATATGGTGATTTCCGGCTTCTACGCTGCTTATACTGATCCAATTCCTAAGATCCGGAGTTTCAAAATAAATATAGTCCATATTTCCGGGTATTTCATAACAGCTGTAGACTCCCGAGCATTTCACGGTTCCGTCAGATTTAAGACCTACAGTACAGTCTCCTCCCGCTGATATCTGTATTATATCAGACCAGTTTTCAACATTGCATTCGCCCTTCGTGTTTCGTCCCACCGCCACAACGGTACCATCTGATTT
Source organism: uncultured Clostridia bacterium (assembly GCA_947627855.1). Lineage (GTDB taxonomy): Bacteria > Bacillota > Clostridia > Lachnospirales > CAG-274 > JAJQCI01. Next base: position 32,621 of record CANQXR010000001.1, on the reverse strand, counting down.
AAGCCCCACATTATGAGCATATCCGGCAGAAACAGCCATTATATTAGACCAGTCCTCCAAAGAATCCTGCCCGAAGCTGCTGTCGCCCAACGAAACCACAGTGCCGTCAGCATTGCGATAAACCGTATTTCTTGAGCCTGCCGAAATATCTACATTTTTTATGGAAAGATTATGCTTTTCAACGCCACTTAAATCAGCTGTCTCCTGAACCTCCGCCCCGATATCTGTCGTCTTTCCCGACCTGCTCCCGAAAATAAAAAATGCTCCGCTGCAAATTGCCGCTGCGCCTATGCCTATAAGGAGCTTTTTGGGGAAACGCTTTTCAGGCAGAGGATAATGAGGACCTGCATTATGTGTCATTATATTTTTATTATCCTCAATCTTATCCGGTCCGTATCCCGATTTGACTACAGGAGCCGGCGGCCTTATTGCAGGCTCTGTCTCAGTACTGTAAACTGCCTCTTTGTTTTCAGCCTTATTTGGCTCAACACTGCTCTCTTCCCGAATAGAATCATACTTTGCCTTATCCTCCGTATTATCAGGGGAAGGTTCAGGTATCATAGTCTTTGTTTCATCGTCGGTAAAGAAATCCGCCCCGATTGTTTTTGTTTCGTCATCATATGTTTCACCAAAATCATTCCCTACGGGCGTTTTTTCTTCCGTATTCTGAGAAAAACCCATTGTCTCTGTTCCGACTTCGGCAGTATTCAGATAATGTACGCTGTGAATTTCCGCCTTGTCGCCTTGGGGATAAATCACACCCGCCTCCATCTCGGTGTAAAGTATGCTTTCAAGCTCCTCTCTCATAAGACGGGGACTTTCGTATCTTTCCTTTGGATTATAGCTGCACGCTTTAAGTACTATTTCCGCCAGACGACCATCGGCGTTTACAGGCCTTTCTATGGGCATACCGCTTATACGCTTTACAAGAGCCTTTTCTCTGTCAGAATAAGTTATAGGTTGGGGATAAGGCGGCATAAAGGGAACCCTGTTATTATTAAGAAGTCTGTACATAACAATTCCCAACGAATATATATCTACCGTAGAGCCGTAGGCCTCTCCCTTATACACCTCCGGCGCAATATAAGTAAAAGTGCCCTTCTTTGAAAGTCCTGCGACAGTTTTTTCCACCTGCCTTGCAATTCCAAAATCCCCCAATTTGAAATCCCCGTTTTCAGAAACAAATATGTTTTCGGGCTTTATGTCCCTGTGTATAATATTATGCTTCTGGCAGATTTCCAAAGCCCTGCATATATCTATGCCAAGTTTTATAATCTGTCTTTTTGAAATATCGTTTTCCTGTATATAGTCTATAAGTCCGGTAAGAAGTTCCATTCTTATAAATATATCCCAGCCAATTTCGTTTTTGTCCTTTACAACGTCATGGTCCTCATAGCTTACTATGTTGCTGTTTCCCTTAAGCTTTGACATAAGCACAAATTCGCTTATTATGCTTTTTACAACTGTATAAAAATATCTTTCTGCGCTTTCCCTGCTCATACCGTCTGCAAGAACGCTTTTTACCTCGGCTTGTGACTGAGGTATCCTTATATGCTTTAAGGCAGCCTCATATGTATTGTCAAATTCTTTTCTTTCAATTTTATAAACCTTCCCGAAGGCACCTTCACCTATAACATCGGTGACGTACCATTTGCCCCATAAAGGCTCAAATTCTTTTATATTTTCAGACATTTGCCTTACCTCCTTAAAAACCTCAAAACAGCTTCAGCCGGATTTCTTCTTGATTTGTCTATGTAAAGAATTACAATTGTTATGTTGTCTGAGGAGCCACCCTTCAGCGCACCCTGAATCAGAGCATTTACAGCCTTTTTCCGTCCGCAGCCAAGAATTATATTCTTTATTTTCTTATCGGAAAGCCCCCCTGTCAGCCCATCGGAGCAAAGCAGAATTATATCCTTATCTTCAAGGGCGTATTCCTCTCCGATATAAGGGCTTATTATGACCTCATCGTCCTTCATTCCGAGGCATTGTGAGAGAACATTTCTATATGCGCTCATTTCCGCCTGAGCTTTTGTTATAACACCCGAATCTATAAGGGTCTGAAGGGAAGTATGGTCAGTACTTAGCTGTCTTATATTCCCATCCCTTATAATATAGGCTCTGCTGTCTCCTATATTGGAACACCTGAATCTGCCGTACGAAATTTCAATTGCAGCCACCGTTGTGCCCGAAATTTTATCTTTTCTGCCCTCGGACAGTTTGCAGACAAGCTCATTGGCTCTGAAATAATAATCTTTCATATTTTCGCTCTCACTCAGCGTACTTGCCGCTGTATAAGAAGCTCTCTCGCCCTTGGCCTCTCCTCCAAGCCCATCGAAAACTCCGAATTTCAGTTTTCTGTCATCCTTAAGTCTGACAGAATATTCTTCATCACTGTGACAGACGTCAAGGTAATATCCGTCAGCAAAAAAATTATCCTCATTATTGCCTCTCCGGTTTTTAAATGTTCCACAATAGCATTCAATTCTATACATAACTGCACCGCCTTTTTTAAAGCTAAGTTAATCATACAGGCAATAAACCCTGTAAAGAAGCATTGCAGCCTCACCTCTTGTAATGGGCTGGTAGGGAAGAAAGGCCTCCTGCCATATGCCAACACCTTCTCTTTCCATAAGACTTACGTAAGGCTTTGCCCAGTCGGCAATACTTCCGCCGTCACTGTATGCCGAAAGGGCTGAATTATCTTCAGGCAAAACATAACCCATGCGGTTTTGCATAATCTGTCCCATAAGAGCAGCAAATTCCTGACGTGTTATTGTGTTCTGCGCTCTGAATGTATTGTCGTCATAACCTGAAAGAACACCATTTTCCTTGGCACCCATCGCATAGGTATAAAACCAGTCACTGTTTGATATGTCTGCAAAATCCTCTCCATTTCCATCAAAGCCTATATTAAGCATTTTGCAAAGCATGGTCACGGTTTCCGCTCTTGTAACAGTGTCCTCTGTTCCAAAAACATCGTCCGACTTTCCGCTTAATATGTTTTTGGCGGCAAGTATTGAAACAGCCTCATAAAGCCCCTCATCGCTTTGATTTACATCCGAAAATGAAACGTCATTATTTCTTATGTAATAGGAGCCTGATTCTTCAAGAGGAAATTTGATTATATTCATACTTTGCTGATAATTTCCGCCCAAAGCCGTGTCTCCCTTTACAGAATCGGCGCTTTGTCTGAACACAGACGCAAGGTCAGGGTTAAGACCGTCCTCATAGGGGGGTATACCCATATAAACGCCCCTTAAATCTTGAGATGAGCCGGATATCTGAACATCAAAATATGCAGTTTTTCCATTCCTGAATTTAACAGGCTTTCTGTCAGCAGCCGATGAAAAATCAGCAAAAAGAACAACTGCAAAAAGAGTTGCTGACAAAACAAAAAAACAACTCCCTGTTATGTAAAATAATTTTTTATTTGCTCCCTCTTTAAGGCTCATGCCTTTAAGTTTAAGCATAAAAACAAAAATATACACTGCTGCTGCCGCAAACAGAACCATAAGTATAAGCTTTAAAAAGCGTATTCCTGCCGTACCATTATATTTTGCAACAACATTATTTTTATCCACCACTTCGATCTGCACACTGTCTGTGTTCGATTTCCTTATATTAAGCTCAGTCGGCTTTACATGTAAATAAACTCCGTTTGCGTTTATAATAATATTGTCTATAAGCCCCGCATAATCTGCAAGATCTGTGCCAAGAATCAAATTTATTTTTTTATATGCCCCCTTCAGGTTTACATATACATTTTTTTCGGGGGTTTTATATTTTGTTTCTTCGGCATTTTCATATTTTGCTGCTTCAGCAAGAGCTGTCCTGACAAGAGGGTCTATGATTTCCGAATCCACCTTAATTCCCGATTTATAAGGCAGCTGAACAGAAGCAGCTTCAAGTATGCCTTCCTCATACTCTGAAATTTTCATGCTCACTTCATTTCCAAGGCTTTCATAAACAGCTCCCGCAATTAAAAAAGCCGATAATAAAATCATAAATATTTTTTTCATAATAACACCCGCTCTATCTGCATTTTGCAATAATTATAGATAAATTGTCCGACGCCTTCTGTTTTTTTATTTCATTGGCAAGCATTTTCACCAGCGCATCAGGTGGATATACCTTAAGCCTTTCTAAAGTCTCTTCATTTTCAAAGTTAAGATAATTATAAGCCCCGTCAGAACATATTATAAAAATATCTCCTGCAATGACTTCCTCCGAATACAAATTTACAGAAAAATTATTTTCCTTTCCTATATATGAAATCAATATGCTTTTATTCTTTCCGGAATTGACAGCCTCGGTTTCATAATTTTCAAAATAGTTATAAAGGGTTTCATCCTCGCTGAGCTGGCTTATTTTTTTGCCCCTTACCCTGTAAAGCCTTGTGTCGCCGGAATATGCAGCAAGAGCAAAATCATCCACAATGAGCAGAGCCGTAAGGGTTGTGCCTGCCTTAATTTTCTGAATTCTGCAGCACCTCACCACGGCTTCATTTACACCTATAAGAGCCTCGTAAAACAAATCCGTCAGACGCTTTCTGTCTAACTTGTCAAGAGTGTCCTTACAGCTTATCCACCATGACTTCAGTCTCTTTACAGCCACATCACTTGCCATGGCTCCGTTTTCCGTTCCGCCCATTCCGTCTGCAACAACGCAAAGAGAACGCCCCGTCTCCTGAAGAACCAGAACCCTGTCTTGATTTTCTTTTCTGACATTTCCCTTATCACTTATATACCCAATCTCCGGAAAAATCATAAGGCGCCCTCCTGTTAATCAATCTGAACCTGCACAACAGCATTTCCAAAAGCAACCTGACAGTTCTTTTCAATAACAACCTCTCCGTCCACCCTTTCACCGTCTACAAAGGTACCGTTTTTGCTGTTAAGATCCTTTAAACAAAGTCTGCCCTCGCGAAATGTAAAAATCGCATGATTGCGGCTGCAAAAGCTGTCTTTGCCAAGCAGCAGATCGCTTCCCACACTTCTGCCCACCGTAACCTGATCCGTAGTCATTTTTATAATGCGGCTTCTGTCTCTGTCCCTGTAGGTCAACACCACATTCGGTCTTGCAGGCTCCGGCTCCATAGCCTGTGTATCATCTTCCATAGTCTGCGTTTCATCGTTTTCAGCCTCTGCCTCATTGTCAATAGACAAGGTATCATCGTTTTTCGGCTCCTCAGCGGCTGAAAAAGCCTCTGCCGCAGGCTCATCTTCTCTGTAATAATTATTTTCAAAGCTGACAGTTTTAAATTCGTCATCATAATCATTCTTAAAAGATGGGGCAGACTGTTTTTCTTCCTTTGTTTCGTTTTGAGAGGAAGTTTTTTTATAGTAACTCTCAAAGTCAAGACCTGTTGTTCGCTCCTCTTCCTCATACTCTTCCTTAAATGACGAGACCTTTGTTTCTTTCTTTGTATTTATGTCAAAAAAGTCTCTTATATGGTCATCATTCTTCTGTACCTCTATATATTTATCGGGTACTTCATCAGGCTTCTGTCTGAGAATAAGCTTTTTAAGAGAAATTGTCATAACAACCAATCCCACAATCAGGACTACAGCCAAAACAATAAGTATAATATTCATATATGGCATAAAAATCACCTGTTCCTTTACTCTGAGACTTCAGTTCCGCTTTCCTCTTCCTTCATCCTGCTCATAAGCTGCTTTTCAAATTTAACATTGCTTTCATCGGAATATCCCCTGAAAATAACTTCGTCTATATCCTCCTCGTTAAATAAAAAACAATACTCAGGACCAATGCTTCCCTCAGGATAAAAACAAGCCAGATAATCCCACACTTTATTATTTACAGCACTTATCTGCTTTCTTCCGAAAATCATAAGGCTTTTTGAGCCTCCCTTTAAAACCACTACCGAACCAATTGGCAACATAAAAACACCTCCTGAAAATTATGCCAGAATATTACTTAGTTCTCCAAGCCAGTCAAGACTGCAAAGCTGGGCTTTTCCTACCAAATCAAGAATATTGCCTATATTGAGTACTCCGAGAAAGCTCGGAATGTATGCGGAAATTCCCTCTCCTATAGAGTCCGCCGCAAGGCTGCCCAAGGAGCCTATAATTCCTGTTCCCCCTGCTCCGCCAAGTCCGCCAAGGGCTGCCACACTGCCCGCAGCAGCCATATAACCGCTGCGGCGGCGATTTGCCGACTGACCTTCGCCTAAAGTGCTGTAAAGAATCCTGTCATAGAAAATATTGCTTTTGTTGTACTCTGTTTTTTCACTGCCCCGGGAAACAGGTGTGTCAGCCTTTGCTCCCATATATGCCGACTCTGCGCCGACGCCCTGAAGCTCATCGTCTTCTGAGTAAGAAAAATCTCCCGAATAAAGACCTCCTCCAAAAGAGCCGTCCGAGCCGCCTGTCGCACTGTCCGGGCTGCTGCCGAAAGACCATTCTGCGCCGGGGGATATTTCTTCATCTGTCGGCTCCTTATGTCCCATAGATAAAACCATATCTATAAATTCATCTTTGTCTTTACCGTAAGTACCATATTTATCTGTGTCAGAATAAGTACTGTATGCTCCGCCATATAAACTGCCCTCATACCGCCTATCCTTTTCTTCGTTCTCATCATAGGCTGCGCCGGCTATGTCTCCGTAATAAAATCCGCTGCTCTCATTTTCTTTGGTTCCCTCTTCATCGTCCTCGTAAAAACTGCCCTTTATATTAAGACTTTGGTCTGTATATTTTTCCTCTTTTTCTTCCTCTTCATTTTTTTCTTCCCCATTCACATAGCCGTATGCTCCGCCGACTGCCGCAGCCATATTTTTCAGAACATCATCGGATTTTTCCTTGACATCTTCTGCGTCCTCACTCTCTTTCGGTGTAATATTTCCCGCAAGACCTGCACCCTTCAAATGTTCTGCTTCTGAAAGTCTGTCATATTTACTGAGTCCTGCCCAGAAAAGAGCGCCGTCTACAATACCCTCAAGTATAAATTCAAAAAATTCCGGCTCAACCATATAGTAATTGGTCTGAAAAGCCTGACCGACAAGCCAGACAAATTTTTCATAAAGACTTGAAAAACTACCTGAGCCACCAACTCCGTCTTCTTCACTGCCTTCAGTCAAATCTGCAAGCGCAGAAAAAAGATCGGTAATCAAGCCTGCCGACAATGCCCCCGGCAGAAGAAAATCCACAAGGGCACGAAAACCGCTTTCCACATCATACCTTTTGTCTTTTCCCGAAACTATGGAGTCACGGAGCCTCTTTATAATTATTCCGTCCTTATCTGCCTTAAGATTAAGCCTGCTGACCTTTGAGTCGGGAAGCTTAGGCACAACGAGAGAAAAAATTGTGGGATTTACGAAAGGCAAAACAGTCAGTCCGGAAACAGAATGCATAAAACCCGAACTCTCACCACCCGCATACAAATCACCCCTCATCTCAGAAGCCTCCGCCGTAACTCTCCTCTCTGTGTCCTCATACAAGGTATAAGCGTCTATAAGAAAGCTTTCATGTTTTTTCACCGTAAGAAAACCTTCTTCAAGATGTTTTTTCACCTCTTCCATGGAAATCTTTATTTCTTCCTCAAGCTCCGTCTCCATTTCATTTAGGATTTCATATGTTATGGTATTATACGTTGATATAACCTCGTCAAGTCTTGCCCCCAATCTTCTTACTTCGCCGCTCATTTCTTCTATTTCGCCTGTTTTTACCGCAATTTCCATTTGAATCACCCCTTTTTCAATATGCTTTATTAAAGCAAGAATGTAAAAACAGTCCGGCTTTAATAAAACACTTTAAGAGGGTAAAACCTAAAGCTGTAATACCCTCTTAAAATATTAATCATCACTTGAAAAGATTGTTTACAAGGTCGTCAGTCTGAGACTGTGTCTGAGTCTCGGTCTGCTCGTACTGTTCTGCAGCGCTGTCCAGAAATACGCCGTAGTCATTTATAACCTTAGCATAGCTCTCAAGGGATGGACGGAGCGAATTAAGCTGCTGCATAAAGCTGTTAAAAGCGTCGCCTTCCCATGAACTGCCTAAACTCTCAAGCCCCTGGGTCATTTCGCCCATAAGCTCCTGAAAACTCTGTCCTCCGGATTTAATCTGATTTGCAGCGTCTCTTAAAACCTGCGAATTAACTTTGATTTCTGCCATTTTATTTCCCTCCCGTAAATATGTAAATTAAATACCTGTTGACAATGAAGCTGCGTTTGACTTTATTGTTTCTTCGGCTGAGCGGTACTTGTCTGCTGATGTCCTAAGAAAAGAGCTGTACTTATTCATAAGGTTCCACAGGTTTTCAAAGTCATTCTGAAATCCTGCAATCTGCTGTTCATAGGCCTGATTTGCTTCGCCGCCCCATGTGGACTGTAATTCCTCTGCAGTGTTAAGAATACTGGTAAACAGATTTCTATAACTGTCCGCCCAATTTTCAACATTATTTGCCATAGTTGTCAGTGCTTCCGGTGTTACTCTGAGTGCATTTGCCATTTTAAAAATCCTCCTTTAAAATTAATTGTTTATATTTAAAAGAACATACTGCTCTTTTAATATCTTACCAGCCTCCGCCGCCACCGCCGCCTCTGCCGCCGCCGCTGAAGCCGCCGGTTCTTCTTGCTATCGCTTCGTCTGCTGCCTTTATTGTATTTGCTATTTTGATAATTGCGTTTCCAAGCTCGGACATCTCCTGAAAAAGCTTTCTTATGTAGAGAGCAAGCTCCTCAACCCTCTGCCTGTACGCATTTGCTGCTTCTCCCTGCCAGTAAGAAGCAGATTCGGACTGCAGCTCTTCCAGTTTATAAATAACAGTGTTCAGCTCTTTGGAAAGTTCTTTTATCTGCCTCCCTTTCATAACGGTAAGCTCATAATTAATCCTTATTTCAGCCATATTAAGTACCACCTCCTACAAAAGTATAAGTCTCCCTCCGTCTTTTATATCACAATCTTTAAGTGTAAGCTCACCTCTTAACACTCTTTTGCCGTTAAGACTGCAAAGTATAGGATTTGCCCCGCTTATTTCGAGCATTTCATATTCACTTACAGTTTTGAATATATATTCAGCCGCTGCTGCCACATTCAGCTGAGGAGATAACACAATGTCGTAGCTTTTGTTTATCCCCGTCACAAAAACATCAACGCATATATTATCCAACTTCCATCGCCTCCGTCCTTATCTGTCTGACCCATATAATATGATACAGTTTAATTTTTTTCATTTCAATTTATCCTGACATACTGCACTTTTTTATTGACGAAATGTATTTTTATTCCTTTTCTTCTTTCTTTTCCTCATTTTTTTCACCGCTTTCAAGCTCCGCAAGCCTTTGTGCCGCCGTGGTTATGAAGGTCTGTCGTTCAAGGTCGTTATATCCTACGGCATATACAAGCTCAACATCGGACTCCTGAAAAAGCAGCACACTGTCAGGCCCTAAAAAGCCTTCGGGATAAGGCACGCCTGCATAGTCAAAGGACAAAAGCCCATTCTCAGTTCTCATCTGCTGCATAATTCCTATAATGGAAACCCGCTTGTCTGCCTTTTTAAGCTTTACTACCGTTCCTACCGAAAGCGCATTTAAAATATTCATTTTACTACCGTCCTTTCTTTTTATAAAATTATAGATTTACCATGAAAATGAAGGCACCAGTTTGCTGAATACATTTTTCAGATTGGGCTTTATATAAGAATTAAAGGCATTTGTTACCTTTGATACCGTTGCTGTTACATTTCCTATAAACTCTCCTGCCTTCTGTGCCTTGTATTCTATGTCACTTGCAATTTGGTCGCTTATTCCGTATGAGCTGTCAGCAAGCGAAAGAAATACGCTTACCCCTGCACCTATAGGTCCGCCGAAAATAGCCAGAGCCGCTGTACCAAGGTTGTAAAGCCCCTTTACAGAGGCTTCTATGCCCACTCTTGCCCAATCGGTGGAGGACATTTCTCCGTCAGCCGAATAATTCCGATAGCTTTCGTAGCCCTTTATGCCAAAGCCCAAAAAGGTATCCACTATAGCAAAGCCTGCTTTGGCAGCCGTCCTTGCTCCATCTGAAATAAGATCTTTGACTCCCTTTAAGGTTTTAAGCGCATCGTCAATTCCAAAGACAGTGGTAAGCAGAGACTTGAACATTTTATTGCCTGTTTTCAGAATATTCATTATGAAATCAGCCATAGAAGAAACGCCATTTTTATATTTATCATAAAGACCCTTAAGCCCGTTGTACCAGTCACTGAACATACCCAAAACCGACATGCCCGTTGCCTCTTTCAGAAAGCCCAGCTCACGGATTTGCTTTGTATAATCGCCGTAGGTCTGACTCATATAATTTCTCAGATAGCCCTCAATATATCCGCTGTAATCCGGGGTCTTGCCCTCAGAGTTTTCTCCCTTGGAGTTGCTTTGGGACTGAGCAGACCCAACGTATGCATTGGCTTTAAGCATAAGCTCATTCTTAAGAGCTTCTGCGTTTCTCGTGTGCTGATTTTCAGCGTCTATATATTGAGATTGTGCATCATTTAAAAAGGTGTAATGCTTTCTCAATGTGTTTTCCGTCGTATCAAGCCGACTGTTTATATGACTTACGTACCTGTTTACGGAAGACTGCGCTTTTACCTGCCAATCGAGAGAACCTACAATGCGATTGAAGCTGCTTTCAATACCGGCAATTTTCTGTTCTATGCTGCTGCATTTGTCGGCGGCATCGCCAAGAGAGTCAGGTCTTACGTAAATTTCCATCGTTTTTCCTACCTTTCTTTCTGTTTTATATTATGAATAATAATTCCTTAACCCTTTCCTTTCAACAAAACCGGATAAACAGCTTGTTTTCGTGGACAAAAAGCACTAATCAAACAAATCGGTTCTTTTCTCCCCATTAATATTAAAGCCCTTACTGAGCCTTTCTGCTATATCTCTTCTTATTATGTCGGGGGTAATGGAGGAAAAAGCAACGTTTTCACCTGTACCCTTGTCGGGGTCAGCTCTGCGGCAGCCCCTTTGGGTAAAGTAATACATAATATAGTCTAACTTTTCGGGTCTGTGTATGAAGTCATCGTAAAAGCAAAGAGAAATAAATCCATATTTTCCCACAACAATATCCCTGATCTCTTCAAAAAACTCATCGGCTATATTTATGTCCTGAAGAAAAAAACGGGCGTTTTCCTCTCTTCCGTCACCAAGCATAGCACTTAAAATACGGAACTGATCGGCAGATATTACAAACCTTGCTCCCTTTTCGTCGGGAAAATCAGTTTCGTCAAGAATTTCATCGCAGATATCCTCTCCTATAAACCCCACAGGACTTCCTCCCGTAAAAATATATCTGTTTTCGCTGTGAATCTCCTTTTCAAGACGCACAAAACTTTCTCCTCTTATGTACCAGACAATGTTTTTGTCATCTTCCCCTATGTTTTTTCTTACCGTTATTATTTTTTCGGGAGCAGCAAAGGGAAGTATAAGCTCCGCAAGCTCCTCACTCAGTATATAATTTCCGGAAAAATCCTTAAAAACATAATTTTTGTTTATAAGGCTTTTTTTTGCTCTTTCCGCTATATTTCCACTTCCCGCCTCTATATCTATGCCCATACTGAAGATATAGCCGGCACCCATAACCTTCGCCAGATAAATAGCCTCACTGCCCGAAAAAATATAGCCTATTCTCCCCATATCACACCTCGCTCATCATTTCCCTAACGGCACTTTTATATGTCCTTGACATACTTACTCTGCTGCCGTTTGTCATTTCTATATACATTTCTGCCATATAAACATTTTTTATTTTGTCTTTATTTACAATAAAGCTTTTGTGGCACCTTATAAAGCCGCTGCCAAGCTCCTCCTCAAGCCCGTAAAGGCTGTTGTAGCAGCTTATTCTTTGGGTTTCGGTATATATATAGATTTTCTTGTTAAGGGCTTCAATAAAAATAATTTCATCATACCTTATCTTATACACTGCTGACCCTGTGCTCAGTGTAAGAGTATTGGCTTCTGTTTTTCCACCGATTTTTGTATAATCAAATATTCCAAGGAGCATCATTTTTATATCGTTTTCGCTTGCAGGCTCCGCAAGAAATCCGCTTGGCATAATGTTCTGATTTACAACCATACTCATAAGCTCCGTATGATTTGTAATGAAAACTATGAAAACATCCTTATACTGCTTTCTGAGTCTTTTTGCAATTTCGATTCCGTTTACATCGGCGTAAATAACGTCAAGCAAAAAAAGATATGTATAGTTGTCCTTTATTTTATATTTGTAAAGCACCTCCGGAGAGGCAGAAAAAACCTCTGTTTTCCTGCCCTCCGGTATATCTCTGAGCGCTCTGCTTATTAAGCCGTATGTCTTGTTTATACACTCTTTTTTCTCGTCACAAATAATAATTCGCAACATTTTTTACCCCTTACCCACAAAAGGTGTCCTTATTGTTTTGTAACTGTCACCCTTTACAAAATAACCCTTGCCCTTTTCGGTCTTTTCTTCCTTCTTTACCGCATAAGGAACAGAAATTCCATATAGAGAAAGATTTTCTATATTTCCTAATACAATACCTTCGTTATATTTAAAAATTTCAGGCAACTGGGACTTATATTTGCTCTGTAAGGAAGAATTAACAGAAACAAACATACACGCTCCCAGATTTGCCAATGATTCAGCGGCAACTTTAAAATATGCCATTTCGGTTTCGCCGATATTCGAGAAAAAGACATTAAAATCGTCTATAATAAATATAATCTCGTCATATTTCTTCACAAACTCCCTCTCAGACAGCTTGCCGCCTTCCTCCCGATACTTTTTGAAATCACTGTGTCTTTTCAAAAGCTCATTTACAAAATCCATCACAAAACCGGAAAGTTCTTCCTTGCTGCCGCAGCTACATGTTCTGTGTATTTCATTTTCCTCACAAAGAGCACTGACACCGCTCAAATCGTTATCTGCAAGCCATATTGACCTGTCCTTGATACATTTAATTATGCAGGCAAGAAAATTTGTTTTTCCTGTTCCTTTCTCTCCGTATACGGTAAATATAGGGGTCTTCATAAAATCTATATTTGCAAGCTCAACATTTTCCACATAATAGCCTATGGGAATAAGACCTATGTCTATAGCCGCCGAATATTCATCGCTCAGAATAACAGAATCTATGTTCATATCTTCAGGCATAACAGGCAAAGGCTTAGGAACATCTCCGGTCCACTTCCGAGCCATAAGTGCAAAGCTTTCCCTGAGAGCCGCCGCTCTTGCAGCCTCGTTTATTTCAGACACAGCAAGAGCAGTCTGAAATTCAAGGACATTGCCCACTCTTACAAGTCCCCGTCCCTTTACATTTTCGGGAAAAACTCCCTCTGTTCTTCCCAAAACAGAAGCATAGTCATATGTATCATTAAGCTGCAGAGTATAAACCATCTTGAAATTTTCGGATATTCTTCTTTTTACTCCGTTTACGGAGGCGGAGGTAAACACAAGATAGATTCCGTAATTTCCGCCTTCTCTTGAAAGCCTTATTATATCCTGATCGTAATTTGTATAAAGCTCCGCAAAGGCAGCATAATTGTCAAGTATTATGAATATTGCAGGAATGGTTCTGCCGCTTGCCTGCATATATGAAATAAGGTTTCCCACGCCGTACTCCGCAAGAGCCTTTTTTCTTGCTCCTAACTCACTCGCTATTCTCTGGAAAAGCTTCTTTATCTTATCCTCATCATCGGAAAACAGCACGTCTGCCACATGGGGCAAGGTCTTGCAATAGCTTAAACTGCGGCTTCCGAAATCGAGAACATACATATTCACAAATTCAGGCGAATATCTTTTTGCAAGGGAATATATAAGGGTCTGCAAAAATGTTGTTTTGCCGGTTCCCGGAGCGCCGTAAAGAAGAAGGTGTCCGTTTTTGCCGAAATTCACGTCCACAACATTCTGCATCTGCCTTTCAGGCTCATCATAAAGACCCACTATCGGATCCAACATATCCATGCAGGACTTCCATTCCTCTCCGTTGAAGCCGCCCATTCTCTTGTCTATATCCTCCACATAAAGCTCCTTCGGAAGAGGCGGCAGCCAAAGCTTAAGGGGAGTAATGCCCTCTTTCTTTGAATAGCTGTCTATATATTCAACAACTGCCGAAAGCTGGGTTTCATCACTGTCACTTTCCTTGCTTGTCTCCTCGTTCATTCTGTAAAGCTCTGCACCCTGCAGATCCACACAGGCAACACTTACAACGCTTTCGTCAGAAATATTGCTTCCGTCTCTAATATATTTTTCGCCGCTGTATCCACTCTGCACAAGCTTGAAAATCTCATCGTTTCCTATCTGGACATAACATCTTCCCGGTTGGGTAATAAAGGCAGCGTCCTCTCTTTTGAGCATTTCCTTGCTGTCCATTCTGTCAGCAACCTTAAGACATATTCTGAATCTTGTGTTACTCCAGATCTGATCGTTTACAACGCCGGATGGCTTCTGCGTGGCAAGAATAAGATGCACGCCCAGGCTTCGACCTATACGGGCTGTGGAAATAAGCTCATTCATAAATTCAGGCTCCTGACTTTTAAGCTCTGCAAACTCATCGGAAATTATAATCAGGTGAGGAAGAGGCTCGCTGGCAAGCCCTCTTTTATATTTTATCTGATAGCTGTCTATATGATTTACGCCGTATTCCTTGAAAATTGCCTGACGTCTTTTAAGTTCACTTTTAAGGGAAATAAGGGATCTTTTAATCTGGTTTCCCTCAAGGTTGGTAATTGTTCCTGCTACGTGGGGCAGATTTACAAAGGCATTTGCCATACCGCCTCCCTTATAGTCTATAAGAACAAAAGCCACATCATAGGGGTGATAATTTATAGCCAGTGAAAGAATAAGGGACTGTATAAATTCACTCTTTCCTGAGCCTGTGGTGCCTGCTATAAGTCCGTGAGGGCCATGATATTTTTCGTGTATATTAAGAGAAAACACCTCATCTCCTGCTCCCATTCCTATGGGGGCTTCAAGAGTCTTGAATGACTGAGACTCCTTCCATCTTCTTCCTATTACAAGCTCGTCTATATTCTTTGCCTTGTACAACCCAAAAAAGCTCAGTCTTTCAGGAACCATAGATTCCTCCGACATTTTACCAACCTTTACTGAGGCAAGAGCTTCGGCAGTTTTCCTTATATCTGTTCCCTCACATATATCAGGAATAAAGCTGAGCATTTTACCTGAGTTGTCCGCCTTGTTATATATTGTACATTCCTCGGAGGAAAGCTGAATTATGTTCTGAGCCGCACTTGGGAGCTGACCTATATTTTCATATCCAAGAACAAATGTAAAACCACATTCGGCGGAATTTTCAATAAAATCCCTCAGCCCGGCGTCCTTGCTCACAAGCTCATAATCCGTTATAAAAATAACATAATGGGGCAGATAGCTTGACGCCTTGGCTTCACGTCCAAGATTTAATCTGTCCTCATATATTTCCCTTAAGTGGCTCATGGTGTAATATGCCCCGTCCCGATCGTCCGCCATCATGCGGATTTTTTTATTGTCGCTCCAGCAGTGAGGCAGCCATTTTGCAAATTCCCATATATGATGCTCCCTTTTGCCGTAAAGAAGGGCGATCTTAACCTCGTCATAGCAGTGGGTTATGGCGATTCGTGTAATTATCAGCCTTATCAGGTCGATCTGCTTTTCCCTGTTTCCTACAATGCCCAGAATATTCATTTTTCCAAGTTCCACAGAAACAGGCACATTGTGCAGATATTTATATTTTTGCTGTATAACAGACGCATATTTTTTTAAGGGGTCGTCTTCAAGGCTGAATCTTTCCTTCTGTATATTTATATCAATTGTAAATTTTCTTGTACCCTTTCCTATTCTTATATCAAGAAAGCCCTCTTCTCCGGGAGCGTGATCCCATAATGCCCTGTCCCTCCTGAGAGCACAACGTATCAGACTTTCAAGAGAGGGATAAAGCTCGTCATAAACGTCCCTGTTATATTTGGCTTTCTTTTCCATTTCTCTGTCAATAGAGTCAATATATTCCTTATATTTTGATACCCTTTTTTCTTCATCTATGATTTCCTGTTTTTTGTTGAATCTTTTTAAAAGCACAGGCCACAAAACTGCTCCCATAAGCATACTCAAAGCCATTACAGCGTTGGGAATAGGTGATCTGCCGCTTGAATTTGCCTTTATCATAAATACAACATTCACAATCATAGCCATACTCATAGTTAGAGAAGGACCTATTGTGTAAAGAAGAGGTTTTTCCTTGGCTTCACGTTTGTTTGTGGGCGGATCTATGTCTTTCGTTTCTATTATGGGCTTATGAGTTATTCTTGGTGACCTTGTAAAAAGATCTTCCTCGTCCATATCCTGAACCGCTTCGGCTCCCTTGACATCAGGTAACCTTTTGTATGCAAATTTATCGAGACTGCACTTTACACTGTGGTCGGGATTGTTTATGGCAAGTATATTGCCCAGATAGACAAGCTTGAATTTGTTGTATGTTATAATATCTCCAAACCTTATGCGTTTTTTCTCTTTTATCAGTCTGCCGTTCAGATAGAGCTTGTTTATGTAGGGTACAACAAAAGCCTTGGAGTCTTCATAGCTTACTGCGAAATATCTTCCTATGTTATTTGCAGAATACTTTATTTCTCCGTCTCTTCCTACCTCAATATAATTCTTGTTTACAATATATTTTTTAAAACAGGAATTGTTTTCATCGCTTTCAAAGGATAATATACCTATCTTGCTTTCAGAAAATCTGCTTTCCGCAACCATAAGCTTATTTTCTGTAATTATATTTTCATCTTCACTGTTTTTTTTGCCGGAAACAAAAATATTTTTCCCGGCAATTCTCCTTACGCCGTTGTTCACCTCAATAAAAAACTCAATGTCCTCATCAAGTCCCGTTTCGTAAGAATAAAGACAGACCGTATTTCTTCCGTCCATTGTGTTCCGGAAGTAGAATTCTTTCACTATGTCTTTATAAAAAACCTGAACTATCATTAGATTACAAACCTCCGCACAACCCGAAATAATATACCTCATATCACAGTCCTTATTCAACCCTACTAATATTTCTGAACAAAAACCACAGAGGTAATATAATTATAAATTCTTAGTTAATCTGTCCCAAAACATATAATTTTAAGAAAAAGAGCTTAAATGTATGATAATCACGGCTTTTTTAAACTTTTGACCACTTAATCTGACGGCAAATTATAGATTGTTTCAAGCTTTTTCATCTGCCTCTTTTTATACTCATAAAGGGAATGGGTATATAAATCAAGGGTTATGGAAACAGAAGAATGACCAAGAATTTCACTTAATGTTTTAACATCCATTCCTACCTCCAATGCTCGTGAAGCAAAAGTGTGTCTGAGAGCATGAAATTTTATATCGGGAAGCCCTGATTTTATAAGAAGATTTTTAAATCTTCGCCTACAGGTTCTTACATCTACAAAATTATTATTATCAGACAAAACCCATATGCCTTTCTTCTCTCTCTTTTTTAATATGTCTGTCAGAAAATCGGGCATAGGTATCTGTCTGTAGGAGGAGCAGCTTTTAGGAGATTGAAATTCCACACAGTTTCTGACCCGTGCTTGTGTAGACCTGACATGCAAAAGCTTTTTGTCAAAATCTATATCACTCCATTTAAGAGCGCAAAGCTCACCTATTCTTATGCCTGTATACAGACAGATCAGAACACCGATGTCATCTCTTTCATTGAGAACCGATTCCAGCCTTTGCTGCTGTTTTGCTGTAAGGATTTTTATTTCGGATTTTTTGCTTTTGGGTATTTTTACATTTGACCACACATCATTTATAAGCCCCCTGTCTTTTGCCTGCTTTAAAGAGGATTTCAATATACAGAATATAATTTTTACAGTTGCAGGCGATAGCTCAAGAGAATTGACAAAGGTCTGTAAAACATAACTGTTCAACTTTTTGAGTTTCATATTCTTAAAAAATGGCGATATATGGTTTTTTATGTGACCTTCATATACTATTTTTGTTGTCTTTTTTATATCTGTTTCTGAGCTTAGCCAATCTAAAGTGCATTTTAAAACAGTTGTTTCTGACGAGAGCGGTTCTGCTCCGGCTTTGATATCAATAAGCTTCTTTTTCACATCTGTGTATTTTCTGCTGTAAACATAGCCATAAATTGCTTTTCCGGAGGAAGTTCGTCCTTTTATATAACGCCCCTCATATCTTCCATCTGCTCTTTTGTAAATATTTTCCCCTCTGCGTGCCATTCACAATCACTCCTTTTCTGACTGAATTTTTGACGGCTTAAAATTCAAATAGTGTTAACTTTATAATATATAATTATATAATTGACAACATTTATATTTTATGATATCCTATATTCATGGATAATTCTTTGTTATTTTAAAATATTTGTTAAAATATTATGCATTTTGCTTGTATATGCATGTCTTAAAATTATATGTTTTAAGACATTATGAAATATATAATATAATATTAGTATGAAAAACAGAAATTTGTACTATATGACAAAGAAACGACAGATTAAATCTCAAATTATAACTAAAAGACAAATTGCGGGGAAAGCGAAACGATATTGTATTTTAGAGTGGTTTCGCTTTCTTCGTAGACGAAATCGAACAGAAAATTATGGCTATATATGCCAAAGGAATGTCACAACGCAACATAGAGGACACTCTTCGCAGGATTTACGGTTCTGAAATTTCACAAGAGCTGATTTCGCACATAACAGATAAAGTGCTTCCTGAGGTAAATGAATGGCAAAACAGACTTTTGGACAATATTTATCCTGTGATTTTCTTTTACGGCATAGTAATCAACTCACGCAAGGACAACTGAAATATAATGTATTTATTCTGTTCTTGGAATAAATATGGAAGGACAGAAAGACATTTCAGGGACATGTATATCGAAAAACGGATCTGAAAGCTTTTATGCAAGTATAATTTATTGCCTGTCATGATAATCTTACAGAGCTTTGTAATGCTATAAATTCAATTTTTCCCAAGACAAAAAATCAGCTTTGTATAGTTCACCAAATAAGAAACGGTTGTAATTTGTTCCTTATAAGGACAGGAAAGCTGTATGTGCCGATCTCAAAAAGATATATAGTGCAGTAAATATTGACAATGCAAAGTATGCGAAGGAGGAATTTCGTGGAAAAATGGGATAATAAATACCCTAACATAATGAAATCGTGAGATAGGAATTGGAATGATTTAACAGCATTCTTTGAATATTCTGCTGAAATAAAGAAAATAATATATACTGCCAATGCAGTAGAAAACTTGCCTATACACAGTTTTCGGTATATTTTGAAAACAAGCCTACAGCCTGACGAGGTCTCTGCCCTCGAGCTCCCTAGGTTTATCTGCTTGTCTGCTTGGAAGATACCGATAACCGAAAAACAGCAGCAATAAAAATATCGCTGTATGTTTACCGTATATCTTACAATCTGCGTAGGATCGTTCCTCAGCATTGCCTTGTTGGGTTGTATATTTATTATACCACAAAATAAAATTATAATTTCATTTACACGGATTAAAATTCACAACCAAAGTGGTATCAGAATGACAGTTTATACAGACCTTCCGGGACCTCAGCTTTATACGGCTAATTTTCTGACGAGGGAAAAGGAAAAAACGGGAATTTTTATTCATCTTTCCACCTCCTTGTTTTAGTGATGTGAATGTCAGATTTTCATCATTTTAACATAGGAGGTTCTTCTTTTTAAATTGTTGCTTAAACTCTCGCCTTTAACCTGCATAGCAGGTGATTTATTTTTATCTCCACACAACTTAAAAGTTTTTGACTATATTGCACAAAAACTCCTTGCATTGTTATGCTTTCTATAGTATTATATTTATATAATTTATATTTTTACACAAAATACTAAAAGTATGTTTTTTCTGACTTTTTCGGAGAAAAACATACGGTATATCTGAAGCAGGAAGGAAGGGGTAGTTTGAAAAAAAGAGAAATTAATGACTCCCAGTTTGATTCTGTGCTGGAGTACAGGCTCAGTTCAAATGACAAAAATTACTTTACAAATCTATTTACTCAAAAAAGGGTTTTCCTGGATATGCTTGCTTACAGATTCAGCAAAGGGGAACCAAGATGGCTGAGTTTAATAATAAATGAAGGGAAATTGTATATAAGAGAGGATATAGAAAAGAAGTTTTTCGGTGCGGCAAGCCACTTTGAAGCCTTGTGCATTGATCTGGACATATCCGAAAGAGAGATTATTGCCTTTTACAAAGAGAGAGTACGCAGAAACAAGTATTGTATTGTAACGCAGGACGGTACAATTTTTATTAATGGAGAAAGATTTTCTCCCCATGATATAAAATTTGATAATATTAACCTCTGCATATCTGAAAGCTTTAAAAAATTTTTATTCAATTTTGCAGAGCTTTATGATTATTCGCACAACAACCTTTTCTATAATCCCGTATGCCGCTTTTCTTATAAAAACAGAGAAGATTATTATAAATTTTTGCTTGTTTTCTTTATTGAGTATGGAAAGGGAATGACAGCAGGGCAGATATTCCACCTGACGGATATATTAAGATGTTTTGATATATCTTCAGAGACAGCGCTTAAAACGGCGAATCTTATGTTTGAGATGAAAAATTATGATATGACACGTGTCTTGGAAGCTCTTAGTAAGAGGCTTGACAGGGAGCTTAGGGAATACCTGCTTATTGACTGTGTTTATATGATAGGCGAGGGAGGATATGACTGCATGAGCGCTGCCAAGCTAAAGGAGAAAGTCTGTGCGCTGTTTGATGAAAGCATATCGAGAGCCTTATATATTGAGGATAAAATCAGAGCAATAAAATATGCTTGCAAAGATGACAAAAATAACATATTGGAGGTATAAAAATGATAAAACCATATCAAATCAATTTGCATTTTACTGATAAGACAGAAACTATGACAATAGAGCTCAAGAGTACGAGTTCTAAAATATCAGAAATAAGTCTGCCCCAGATGATCACACCTGAGAATTACAGTGGCAAGCTTGAGAGAATAGAGTATGTGTACGATGATGGTAATCCTGAAAGCAATGGCTGTAAGGAAGTCATACTCAAGGATAAAGAAGAAATAAATAATCAGATTGAGCAATGGAAAAATTATGGCACAATAGACTATAAGACTGTCAAATGCAATATACCGACTATGGATTATTCGGACATAACAAATAAAAGACTTCTTGGGAGTGATATAATACTGGACGAAAATCTTGCTGCCAAGGATGGAGGTTTGCTGGCTTTCAGCGGAAAAAGGAATATTGAAATAAAATTAAATAATTTTGATGATTTTTTCAAGGGTTATTCTATATATAAGCAAAGGAGTATAAGAATAAATTTCAAAAAAATTAATGACGACAGCTTTGACTATCAGAATCTTTCTACCCCTCCCATGTCTTTATCCGTGGACGACATCAAAGAAAACATGATTGTTGAACTTGACACAAATTTTTTGGGCAGGCAGATATTTGATGTGGAAAAGTATAGGGAATTTAAGGCTCTTCAGCTTGGAGGAGATGTTGAAATAAGCTTTGCCGATGAAAGCGAGGAGGTTGTATTTAAGTTTCCCCTTTGTATCACTCTGAGAAATACATATCCTGATGTATGTGATCTGATTAGTGAGGAACCCGCATCAATTGATTTTGGCACATCCTCTACCTGTGTTGCTATAAGGGGCGAAAACGGGCAGCCTGAGCTTCTTACTATATCTTCTGAAGACAGCCGGGGGAAAAAATATAACAAATACGAGAACCCTACAAATATAATGCTTTTTCGCTGGGATTCTCTCTACAGAGAATGGAAGCTGGAAAATAATTTCCCTCCTGTTATGAAAAAGGGCAGCATAGGTGACCACAACAGCGGAAAAAATCCTGATTTTGACTTTGGGTACAGCGTCAAGAATATTCTTGGAGAAACCAGTAAGGCCGAAATTAACGCCATTCTCACCCTTATTAAAATGATACCCTATGATGTGGTTGTCAAGGGAAGCCAGATAAATTTAAATCCCTTTTCTATTGAAGAAAGAAATAAATATATTTATATCGTGACAGACCCGGAGGAGCAGGACGAAAACCATCTCGATCCTGTGGCTTTCTATGGTTATCTCATAGGAAGTGCAATAAACGATCTTTCAAAGAGAAATAAGATATACAATAAATTTCAGATCACCAGCCCTTCAAAATTCAGTGCGGAGATAAAGAAAAAAATCAAGAAATCTCTTGAATATGGTCTGAAGCGCTCCTTGCCTCTGCCCCTGAGAAGTAAAATAAGTACAGAGATGGAATATTATGAACCGGTAGCATATATAGGCGCTGTTTGCGGCACAAATTATTTCCGTGTGGGAGAGAGCGAAAGCAAGATGTTTGCTGTCTATGATTTTGGCGGAGGCACTCTTGATTTTTCATATGGCATTGTCACAAACAACTCTGAGGAAGAAACAAGTATAAATATTCTGGGAGTTTCGGGCGATGAGAATATAGGGGGAGAAAAACTTATAGAAAAAATTTCCTTCATAATTTATGAAAACAATAAGGAAGAAATGATAGAATCTGATATTCCTATCACCCTGCCTTATAATTCAGAGCTTCCCGATGAAATTCCCGAGAGGCTTGTAACTCCATCAAATTATGCAAGAGCAAACATGAACACCATAAGCGAGCATATTTCCAGAGGTTGCTTTGAGGGGGAGGCAGATACAGATAAAACAGCCGTTGAATGTACATTATTTAAAGCAACCGGTGAAGGTGTAAACACAACTCTCATTGTCAATTACGATGATATTTTTGATGAGCTCCATAATATTATTTCAAAGACAATAGATATGTTTGCCAATGAAATGGATTCAGCCTTCAGAGATACAGCCGGATATAAGCGGGAGGACGTGTATATTTTCAAAGCAGGAAACAGCTCAAAAAACCGTTTTGTAGAGCAATTAATGAATAAAAAATTCAACAAAGATAAAATCTGTATGATTGATCAGATAAAAGCGGGTACAGCAAGAAATATGCGTTATGCTATTACCCCCAAAACTGCCGTAGCCTTCGGCAGGCTAAAGCTGAACAACTTTGAGGTAATTATGCCGGAGTTTATGTTCAGGTATTATGTAGGCTACATAAATGAAGGCTCAGGAATGTTCAAAACCTGTATAGAGAAAAATTCCGGAGACAAAAGCTGGCACAAGCTTAAAAAAATAACAGGCAATATTGTTGATTTATATTATACCGAAGCAAAGACTAATGATGCAGATGCGGAGGGTTTCAAGAGGGTGCCGCTGAACACGGAAGGCAGAAGGGGCGAATTTGTATATCTGAGGATTGCAGATGAGATAACCATTGAATATTGCATATCGGGCACAGTACCTGAAAGTGATTTTCCACAAAGTAAAATATACAGTAAAAGGCTGTTATGAGGGTGAGTTTTTATGAAAAAAAAGAATCATAAAAATATAAGGGAGGAAAGAAAAGTGAAACATAACAGAAAAGATATTAAAATTATGGATGCGATACATTCAATACTTGATAAGATTGAAGTCGTAGATGCGATATCTTCAAAACTTGACAATATTATTGATTCATTGAAGCTGGATAAGAAACAGTTTGAAGAAAAGCTGAGTGCTGCGGAAGATGAAAAAAACAAGCTGACTGATATGCTTAAAGATGCAGAAGAAAAGCGTGACTGGTACAACGGGGAAAAGGAGTACTATAAAAAGGAATTTCAGAAAGTCAGCGACGAACTCAACAACAAAACAGCTGAGTTTGATGAAGTGAAAAATAAGGTAAACAGCCTCAAAGCGGAAAAGGATAAAGTTCTGAAAGAGCTTGACAGCGAAAGGGACAATACAAGAGCACTTGAAAGCTCAAAGAAGGCTTTGGAGAAAGAACTTGAAGTTGAGCGAGAAAGGGCAAGTTCTCTTGAAGAAGAAAAAAATGATGTCTGTGAAAAGCTTATAAATGAAAAGTGCAAAATAGAGGAGTTTGAAGTCGCAATAAAGACTATTGAAACGGAGCTTGCCGAAGCGAAGAATGTGATCGATTCTTATGAAGCCGAAAATTGTGAGCTCAGAAGTGCCATTGAATCAGAAAAGGAAAATAATAATAAGCTTTCAGAGGAAAAAAACGGTATAGAAGCAGAGTTTGTCAGAATTAAAGCAAAGGCAGATGAGTTGTCAGTGTCAGAAAGTGAGTTCAGAAACGCTGCTGAACCCTTTGTAAAAATTGCAGAGCTGATGTTTAAATGTCCTTCAATGGAATGGCTTATAAATGATGAGCTTAAGCTTAGTTCCGGACCTGAAATGTCTGTCACTGACATTATCACCTTTATAAATCGCTTTGCTTGGGACTTTACCTTTGCAAGACTTATTTATGATTCAATGTCTAAAAGCAAGAGCAAAACTCAGGAGTCTATTACAGATGATGAGCTTGTTCTTGTAAATGCTGTAAATGATTATTATAAGGAGAAGTACGATTTTGTGGATTTTGATGTCCTTGACTGTATGGAAATAACCGACGGCAGGGAGATTGAGTTTGACAGAAAAAAGATGGCAGATCTGAACGATAGCTTCAACTACGAAATTGCCACCGCAAAAAAGCTCTATGTGCCTGCCCTTATAACATTCAAAGGCAAGTTGGAAAGAAAAGCTCTTATAGAGGGGTGAGCGCCTTGAGAGTAAGCTATGAAGCCGTTACTACTTCTTTAGGTCCGGGAGAGAGATATGTTATATGGGTTCAAGGCTGTAAAAAAAGATGTAATGGCTGTATCAACCCCGAAGGACAGGATGAAAACGGCGGTCACGAAAGGAATGCAGAGGATATATTGGAGGATATCTGCAGCAAAAGAAATCTGACCGGAATAACCATAAGCGGAGGAGAGCCTTTTTTGCAGGCTGAGGAAATAAGAAGGCTTTTAAGGCTTGTGAAGAGCAAGACCGGTTTGGATGTTATGCTGTATTCCGGATATACATATGAGGAGCTTCTGAAAATATATGGCAGTCTGGCGGAGGATATATTTGCACTCACAGATATTTTTATAGACGGAGAATATGTCGAGGAGCTAAACAATAACTCTATGTACAGAGGTTCAGACAATCAGAAAATATATTTTTTTACCGATAAATACAGGTATGCAGCCCCAAAAATAAACTCTTCAAAAAACAGGGATTTTTCATTCCGGATAAGCGAAGAGGGAGAGGTTTATTTTATAGGCATACCGCCTGTAGGGTTTTATAAAAAATTTCTGGAACATATTGCAAAAGTTAATGACTAAGGAGGAAGATATATGAGCGGAAGAAAAGCGTCAGAGGTAAACGGACTGCTGAGAAATGGAGAAAAAACTCGAAAGGGCTCCATGGAAAGTCTTGACAGTTCTTTAAGAGATGCAAACAATGCTTTAGCAGCAGCAAGGAAAAAGTATGGAGAGTTGTCGGAATTATCTAAAAACATAAGGAGCAAAGCTTCAAAAGAAGCCAGGCAGACGTTTCCGAATGCAGTAAGTGATGTAGAAGCTGAAATTACGGAATTGAGGGCGTCCTTAGACTCCGACAGCTTATCAGACCTCGGTTTTGAAAAATGTGAAGAGACACGGGCAAAAATTCTGAGGGATTACAGCAGTACTGACAGCAGAGCAGAAGCTGTCAGACAAGCCATACAGCGCAGAATAAAAAACGGCAAACAATGGTATTGTGACAAGGAGTATGCCGATGCAAGAGAGGTAACGAATGATTATAAGCAGCTTGGAAAACGTGTGGATAATCTGCGGAATGATTATTCGGCGGTATCCCGGGCTGCAAATCAGTATCTCAGTAAGGTCGGCAGGACGATTGACAGACTACATGAGCTTGCCAGCCGTCTGAATGAACTTGATGATCAGGCTAAAAGGACAAGAGAGGTGCAAAGTATTTTTGAGTCAATAGACAGTAAATTAGCTGAAAAATTTCTTGCCAAGGAGTATGAGACCCTAAGAGAGAATGTCAAAAACTCTTTGAAAAGCATCACAGATTATATTTTCTATGATAGTGGATATTACCGGGGAATTCTTTCTGAAATTACGGACTTTGAAACAAAGCTTCAGAAGAAGCACGCCGAATTTCTTGAAATCAAGAGCAGTGTAAAAGCAGATATTGACAGCTTGAATAAACGTCTTGAAAATAAGGTTTACAGCGTGCCCGAGGACGAGTTCAGAAAAGGTGAGCCCCGAAAGATGAACCTTATGGATTTTTTGTCCCAATATGCCAAAGGCAGATATAATGTCGGCAATAATAACATTTCCGAGATAAATGACCTTATGAAAAGCATAAAAGGTTTATATAACGAGGAAAGGTTTGACGAGGCAAAGGAGAAAATAGGAAAGGCTGTGGGGCTTATAAATGAGGCCTCCTCTTATGCTGCTCTTACTCATGGAAATAAAATGAAAACGATTCAGACTGCCCTTGATATAAGAGAAACAATGGTAGATTTGGGATATTATGTCAGGACATCTGCAAATAAAGATTCAGATGACGGCTTTTGCATAGAATGCAGAATCGGGGATGAAATAATAAATTTCGACAAAGTTACTGTTACTGATGACGGAAAGCCCGTGATAGACATAAATCACAAGGAAGATACAAAGGGAACCTGTGCCAAGTCATGGCCCTCCATTACAAGTAAGCTGGCGGAAAAAGGTTTATTTTTCGAGGATATAAAGAAGGACGGCGTTTCAATATTTAAGCATGACACAAAAGCCCAGTCACAAATCAGTACAACAGAAAGCACGTCACACTATTAAAGAGTATATTTATGAAAGGAGATAAATACAGTGAATAAAGGCTCTGACCAAATTAAAGAACCCTCCCTTGATGCTCTCATCGAAGAGTTTGGGAACAGTACAGAAAATAATGTTATTGATATTCTTTCAATTCCAGAAAATTTGCAGAATTTTATTATCTATTCAGGAGAAAGTAATCGACAATTTTTTGTCAAAAAAATAACTGCCTTGGATGATGAAAAGAAATTTAACTGTATAAAAAATCTTGTGTCTCTTTATCCTCTGTCAGCCAATATATTATTTCAGATTCTGGTTTTGGATTTAAAATCAAAAGATATGAAAAAGGATCTTTTGGCGTGGTTTGATGTGTCCGATACGATGAAGAATTTCTTTAATAAGTTCAATACTTTTTGCAATTCCCGAAAAGATATTGAAGAGTCGACTTTGACCCTCGATAAAAGCATTAAAAGACTGGAAATCAGTAAAAATGAGCTTACAACGGAGATAGAAAAACTCAAAAATATGAAAATCAGGGAAAAGGCTCTCTATGATGAGGTTTCCAACCTCAGAAATGAGTGCAATGAGCTGAAGGCTGAATATGGAAATCTTGAAGAAAAAAAGATTAATCTTAAAAATGAAATAGAGAATAGCAAAAAGAATGTAAGTAATGCTGCAAAGGATGTCAAAAAATTACAAAATGAGCTTGAAAAGTCACAGAATACCGAAGATGGAAATTTCAAAAATGCCATGGGCATCCTTAGGAATATAGTAAAAGAAATGCTGCCGGAAGACGAGGTTGATAAAAATGGTTAACAGAGCGACAGAGAGTATAAAAAAAGGCATAAAAAAAGGCGAAAACATATTCTTTATGTATGGCGACTATATACATGACTGGTTTTTATATGATCTTTATAACGGTGTAAAAAATGCTGCCGATACATACAAGAGCTTTTTTCTTAAGGAGGCAGGCTGTAATTATTGTGCATATGTGAAAAATTCAAATACTGAAGTATATGAGCTGACGAAAGACGGGGAGATTGCAGCAATTGAAAATTTCACAAGAGGTAAAATTGCAGATGATGATATTTTGGGCGATATGTCTGTAAGTAACATTGAAAACAATGAAGATGACCAAGGAAGAAGAGCAGCAAATGAAGCGGCGAGCATGGATAGCGATGAAAACAGGTTCATCAAAATTCTGACTGACAGATGCAAGAACGAGCCCAAGAAAAAATTTGGAATAATATTTGAGGATTTTGAGTGGACAGCAGGGCTGTATAAGTCTTCAAACGACAACGAGCTGGGTATTATAGAAAGGCTCAAAGAGCTTTCGGGGCTTAAGAATACTCTTATCGTAGTCACTATAGAAGAAATTCAGATGTTGAAAAGATATAACTTCAACATTGACGGAAAAAATGTAATTATGGTAGGTTCTCCTTCAGGAGAGGAAATTTACTATACCTATTTCAGGCGGTATATAAAAAGCGTAGATGACAATATACCTCTGAATCATAATTTGTTTATACAGCTCAGGGAAATATCCGAAGCAGTAGCGTCGGGAGAAAAATCCCTTATTGATTCTCTGAGGATATTGGACAGGGTTCTTGCGGAAAACGAAGGAAGACTTGAAAAAAGCTTTTTTGAAACGGCTTTGGACAAGCATATCGAAGAAAAGGTGTCTCTTGATGAGGTTGTCCTTGACAAGGGAATAAAGGAAAGAATAGTAACAGCTATAGATGAGTTTCTGGGCGGGGAAAATTCCGAATCAAGCGCTAAGGGCATAATTCTTACAGGCCCTCCCGGAACAGGCAAAACATTTCTTACAAAGGCTTTGGCAAACGAGAAAAACTGTTTCTTTATGAGCCCGTCACTTGCAGACCTCAAGGGTGAATATGTGGGACAGACAAGCCCCAAGGTGAAGAAGCTTTTTCAGCAGGCAAGAGCCAATTCTCCCACTGTTATATTCATAGATGAGGCCGACACCGTCTTTGGCAGCAGAAGCGGTGGGGGCGATGACACAGACTCATTTACAAAGGATATGGTAAACCAGTTTTTGGTAGAGATAGACGGTCTTCAGACAGGAGAAAGCAAGGTTTTTGTAATTGCAGCCACAAATCGTATAGAGGTTCTGGACAGTGCCATAAGGAGCAGGCTTGGAGAGCCTATAGCCATTCCTTTGCCGGATAAAAAGCAAAGGAGAGAGCTTTTTACATTGGGACTGAAAAAAAAGAATATGAATTTCAATAGGTTCGGCTTTACGGATGAGTTCCTTAACAAAACAAATCGTATGTCAGGCAGAGATATAAAGAATTTTATAGGAGAACTGGATACCCTTGCAAAAATACAGACAAAAAACATCTCCGATTTCAAGGATGAGGAAGAAACAAGAGAGCTTTTTTATGCCGCATTGTTAAGATTTGAAGATGCCCTCGTCATGGATCTTTCAAGAGAGCTTAATGTGGAAATAATAAGACCTGATGAAAACAGTAAGAACAGACCCGATTATGACAGCATAATAGGCTTTGAAAATATCAAAACGTTGATCAACAGACAGGTGAGCTTTTTCAAGGTTGCCGAAAGAAACCGTGCGGAAAAATTCGGCATAAAACCAAAAAAAGGAATTCTTCTCTATGGACCTCCCGGAAACGGAAAGTCACAGCTTGCTCTGGCAGCTGCAAATGAGCATAACCTTTACTTTATGAAGATAACCTCCGAGACTCTCACAAAGGCTTTTCTCGATCGGCAGAATCAGATAATTTCGAGAATATTCAGCAGCGCTCTGCAGCTTTCTGAATTATGCTGCAGACAGAATGGCGTTCTTTTGTTTTTTGATGAATTTGACTCCCTTGTTTCCACCTCTATACTTGATCCTAGAGTGAGAGGAACAATACTAACAAAGCTGGACGACAAGGAAACGCTGAGAAATCCGAAGACCAAGATACTTTTTATGGCCGCAACAAACTTTATCGGAAGTTTAGACGAGGCGGTTATACGTGCAGGTCGTATTGATGATAAGGCAGAAATGAGCAGCCCCGATGAAGAGAATGGTTCCAAAATGATAAAACAGTTTTTGAAATTAAATGGCAATGTAGAAATGCCGGAAGATCAACCGGAAGATAAACCGGAGGATAAGTCGGAAGATAAACCGGAAGACGAAATATTCAAAATGGCGTATTCCAGATATAAAAAAAAATATCAGAGTAACCTGAAGAATAACTATATAAAGGCGAATGAAGTACAGTGGTTTCTTGCGGGAAGAGAAAAAAAGGAACTTGAAAAAATTGCAGATACGTTATTCAAAGACAGCCGACCGTCAGGGGCTGATCTCAGAAATTTCAGTGAATTGCTTATAGAAACCGCTTATAATCGCAACAATCTGAATGAGAGTAAAACCAAGCTTAAGATCGACGAAGATGTTATAAACGCTGTCTGCGAGGAATATAAGAGGTGATATACAGGCATATGAAGAATATTAATCAGATATACAACATAGACAGCGGAACCGGCGAAGAATATATTGACAAAAGGGCTCTGAAGAGCAGTCTTTTTTCACAAAAACTGGAGCTTTTTCGTAAAAGTCTTCGCAATGAAAAGGCTTTTCTTCCATTTTGCCTGAGACGTATAAATCTGCTTTGGGAAACAATTCTTGCTGTAATTGTTATTATAACAGTGGCGGCAACAACAATTTCCACTGTGCTCACAAAAACCGAGGAAGAACCTGTAATTATCGAAACATCTGCATCCATAAAGATAAACGATGTATTTATAGACTCCAAGGGTGAAACTCTTACTATTGATGATAGGACATATATAAAGCTGCCCTTGATCTGTGACAATTTGGGTTTTGCCTATGAAAAGACAGGCGAGGATGGAATAGCAATTCACATAGAAAACAAGGAGTATCGCTTTTCTTCTGCATCAAAATCTGTGGATGTTTTTATGGAGGGTTCGGATAATGCAGCCAGCAATATAAAGCTTTCACAGAATATACTTGTGAAAGATAGTTCATTTTACATATATGTAAGGGATATGTCCCTGTTTATGCCTGTTACAACTATATGGGACGAAAATACTAAAACTGTCACAATCAGATCCATTTCATAAGCCATAATGAGCACAAAAAAATAGCAGCGAATCATATTGCTGCTATTTTTATTGCTTTTATGCCGTAATGTTTATTTCGGAGGTACTTGCGTCCCATGTTATCTGTATTCCAAGATAATCCGCTATGTCCCTGAGCTTGAAGTAATTGTTGCCTCCTATGCTGTAGACGGTAAAGTCGGCAGGTTTACCCTCTATAATTATCTTTGAAGCGCTTTTAACGGCAGATGAAGGAGAAACCGACGAGGAAATCTGCGTTTCACCGCTGTATGTCCCTTTGTTTATTGTAACTATTTTTTCTGCACCGTCCCAGCCAATATCAAATTCGGCATCAGTGCCTTTTAGTATGTTCGCTATGTCTCTCAGCTTAAAATAATTATTACCGTCTATGTTATATGCTGCTATGGAGGCGTAATTTCCGTTTACTTTGATGACTGATTCTGACGGAGCGGCAGAAACACCTGCATTTGCCTGTTTTTTATCAACTATGGCAAATATGCTTGCGAGTTTTCTTCCGGCGGACTGTTTGTAGCCTATATCTGAAACATAAAGCATACTGCTTGCGCCGCCATCAAAGCACATAGCATCTTTTACGCCTTTTGATTTGAGATATTCAGCTATAGCGTTGGACGAGCTTGTGACCTCACCCAGAATCAGTCTGCCATCAGGAGAAATTGCAGCAAAGCTTTTCTGATTTACTGCTGAAGCAGACTGCTTTTCATCATAAGAGGACAAATCAGACATAGAAACATTCTGTCCATTTGAAAGAAGCATCGGTCCGCAGGTAATAACCGTCTGTGCATCGACTGCCTGACCGTCAAGGAGAGCATCATAAACAAGTCTTACACTGTCTCCGCTTTGAAGCGCATTGTCGTCAAGTATTATCATAGTATCCTGTGGAACGGAAACATTTACACCTGAACTTGTCACTGTGTTTGAAACAGTGCCGTTTTTAACATATGTAACGCTGCGACCTTCTGCTACATATACAGGAGCCTTCATAACATCTGTATAGCAGTAGGATTTTATACTGTTAACACCATCACCTATTTTCTGCTTTCTTGATCCGTTTACTTCATAATACGCTTTGATATCCGCATAGCCTATGGAGGGCTTTCCGCTGCTGTCAAAAACAAGAGCTGCGGCATTTCCGATATCTCCGCCATTAAGTATTTCTCCGTCATTTATGACAGTGCCGTAAATTCTTGGGAAGTTGTCGGGAAAGCTAACGCTTGCAGGCTTATAGTATGCGTCAAAAAAACCACCGTTCATAGCGGCAACAACATTTCCATCAGAAACTGCCCCTATAAGTCCACTTGCTTCCAAAGGCGAAAGCTGACTTGACATAACAGCTTCTCCTGTTCTGCCTGAAACAGACATATCAATATATACAAGATTTGCCGATCCACCACCTATATTCGCAGTTTCGGTTATAACCCCGATGGCACAGCAGAAACCGCAGTATAAAACGTAGCGGCATAAAGACATGCTGCCAGTGTAAACGATATCATCCTTTTAAATAATCCACTTTTCATTTCTACCTCCATATAAAAATATAAATTTCTTTGCATAAAATTAAGAAACTTTTACATCTACCAAATAATTATGTATTATAATTAATGTATCACATAAATATGGAAACGTCAATAATTCTTATATATATTACCACGGAAACAGCATTTACTTTTGAAGAACAACAGCCGTTGGGTCAAAAAGAATGTCAAGGAAAAGAGTAGGTTCAAGGGCAGCCCTGAACATCAATCTTCTCTTACTTATTCGTTTGTAC